>NZ_RZSL01000364.1:0-6315 GCF_003997355.1 Mesorhizobium sp. M1E.F.Ca.ET.041.01.1.1
CCGCCGCGACGAACACCGCCGCGTCCGCCGGCAAAAGGTTTTCGACCGCATCCTTCATCTCGGCCGCGGTTTCGACATGCGTGGTCGTGACCCCGGCCGGGTCGGCGATGGTGACCGGACCGGAAACCAGCCGGACATCGGCGCCGAGCTTTGCCAGCGCCGCGGCGATCGCATGCCCCTGCTTGCCGGACGAGCGATTGGCGATGTAGCGCACCGGATCGATCGGCTCATGCGTCGGCCCCGAGGTGACGATGATCCTGCGGCCCGAAAGCGGCTTCGGCTTCTCATCGAGCATGGCCTCAATGGCCGCGACGATCTCCAGCGGCTCGGCCATGCGGCCCTCGCCGGCCTCGTTGCTTTCCGCCATCTCGCCCCTGGCGGGGCCGACAAAGGCGATGCCGTCCTTCTGCAAGGTCACCCGGTTGCGGCGCGTCGCCGGATGCGACCACATTTTCGGATTCATCGCCGGCGCCATCAGCACCTTCTTGTCGGTGGCCAAAAGCACCGTCGAGGCGAGGTCGTTGGCATGGCCGTTGGCGAGCTTCGCCATCAGATCGGCGGTGGCTGGCGCCACCACAAGCAGGTCGGCCTCGCGCGACAGTCTGATATGGCCGACATCGTGCTCGTCATTACGGTCGAACAGCTCGGTGAAGACGTGATCGGCCGAAAGCGCGCCGACCGAGAGCGCGGTGATGAATTCCTGCGCCGCGGCCGTCATGACAACCCGGACGGAAGCACCCCGCTCGCGCAAGCGCCTGATCAGGTCGAGCGCCTTGTAGGCGGCGATGCCGCCGCCGATGATGAGCAGGATGCGTCTGCCGTAGAGCGTTCCCCGAACCGATGGTTTGCCGGATCCGGCAGAGGCGGGCGTCGCTTGTTGGCCGGGTCCGGTCAGCGCGCGCAGCGTCTTCTCGATCTGGTCGATGCGGTCGGCCTGCCCTGCCCGGCCTTCAACCGCCGCGCGGATCATCGCCCGCGCCTGCTCCTCCATCGAGCAGCCATTTTCGGCCGCCAGTTGCCGCAGCAGGTCCTTGACCTCGTCGTCAAGGTTGCGGATCGTGATGCTGGCCATGTGATTGCATCCGCTTCAAACTGGTGTCAGCAATGATAGCAATGCAATCAAATCACGGCAAGGCGGGCGGCGTTCAGAAGATCCGCCAAGCGATATAGATCAGCGTCAGCGCGATCACCCACAGCGCCACGCGGCCGGAGCGGGTATGGCGGGCTTCGGCCTTGCCGATGGCGCGCGCGGTCGCCTCGTCGAATCGCAGTCCATGTTCGGCCATCAGGTCGATTTCGCGCGACAGCCGCTCGGTACGGGCGGCAATATCCGGCGCTTGCCTTGCCAGCGCCACCAGCGCCTTGCCGGCGTCGCGAGCGTCGGTCAGCATTCCGCGCGGACCGAGATTGCCGGCGATCCAGTCGCTGACCACCGACTCCGACGTCTTCCACATGTTGAAGGCCGGATCGAGCGTGCGGGCGACGCCTTCGACGACGACCATGGTCTTTTGCAGCAGGATCAGTTCCGGTCGCGTCGCCATGTCGAAAAGTTCGGTGACCTCGAACAGAAGGGTCAAGAGCTTGGCCATCGAAATGGTGTCTGCCGATTGGCCATGGATCGGCTCGCCGATGGCGCGGATCGCCTGCGCGAAAGCCTCGACATTGTGCTGGCGCGGCACATAGCCGGCCTCGAAATGCACCTCGGCGACGCGCTGATAATCGCGAACGATGAAGCCGTAGAGGATCTCGGCTAGGAAACGCCGCTCCTTCTTGCCGAGCCTGCCGGCGATGCCGAGATCGACGGCGACGATGGTGCCGTCCGCCTCGACGAACAGATTGCCCGGATGCATGTCGGCATGGAAGAAGCCGTCGCGCAGCGTGTGCCTGAGGAACGACTGGATGAGATTGGCGGCGATCGCCTTGAGATCGTGACCTGCGGCGGCAAGGCCGACCAGATCGTTCATCTTGATGCCGTCGATCCACTCCATGGTGATCACGTCGCGGCCGGTCCGCTCCCAATCGACCGCGGGCACGCGGAAGCCCGGATCGTCTTTCGTGTTTTCACCGAGCTCTGAAAACGCGGCCGCCTCGAGCCGCATGTCCATTTCGACCTTGGTGGTCTGCGCCAGCGTTTGGGTCACCTCGATTGGCCGCAGTCGGCGCGACGAGGGAATGTATTTCTCCTGCAGGCGAGCGGCGAGGAAGTAGCTCTCGAGATCCTGGAAGAAGCGATGGCGCACGCCGGGCCGGATGACCTTCACCGCCACCCGTGAAGCCTTCCCGTCGCGAACGACTTCGGCGCCGTGCACCTGGGCGATCGAAGCAGCCGCAACCGGCTCTCCGAGGCTGGCATAGAGATCGTCGATCTTGCGCCCGAGCGAGGCCTCGATCGCCGCGATCGCCTCCGCTTTTGGGAAGGTGTGCATCTTGTCCTGCAGCAGGGCGAGGTCGACCGCCATGTCGTTGCCGACGACGTCCGGCCGCGTCGCCAGGAACTGCCCGAGCTTGACGTAGGATGGACCCAGTCGCACCACCGCCTGCGCCAGCCGGTCGCCGCGCTGGTGGGCGAGCGCGCGGCGGCGGGCGAGCACACGTGCGAGCCGCCAGCCGAGCTTCGGCATGCCGGAAAGCTCTTCTCCGGGCAGCGCCGCGACGACGCCTTCGCGGACCAGCACCCAGCCGGCCCTTGCGAGCCTGAAACCAGCCCCGACGGTAGTCATCGCTGCGCTTGCCTCAAAGCTTCCAGCCCGAATGAAGCGCGGCGATGCCGCCGGAATAGTTGCGGAAAGTGACGCGGTCGAAGCCCGCGCGGGTGATCATGGAAGCAAAATTCGCCTGGTTGGGGAACTTGCGGATCGATTCGACCAGGTAGGAATAGGGTTCACCATCGCCTGTCACCGCCTTGCCGATTTTCGGGATCGCGTTGAAGGACCAGGCCTCGTAGACCTTGTCGAGCAGCGGCATGTCGACCTCGGAAAACTCCAGGCAAAGCAAGCGCCCGCCGCGCTTCAGCACGCGGAAGGCTTCGCTCAGCGCCACATCGATGCGCGGCACGTTGCGGATGCCGAACGCGATCGTATAGGCGTCGAACGTTTCGTCCTCGAAGGGCAGCGCCTCGGCATTGGCCTCGACGAAAACGGTATTTTCCGAGAGGCCTTTCTTATCGGCCCTGTCGCGGCCGACTTCGAGCATCGAGCCGTTGATGTCGAGCACCGTGGCGTGCGCCTGGCGCTGGCTTGCCTCGATGATGCGGAAGGCGATGTCGCCCGTGCCGCCGGCGACGTCGAGCACCTTCCAGCCCGGACGCTTGGGCGGATTGAGCCACGCGACCATCGCGTCCTTCCACAGCCGGTGCAACCCGCCCGACATGAGATCGTTCATGAGGTCGTATCGATTGGCCACCTTATGGAAGACATCGTTGACGAGGGACTGCTTGTCGCCTGCGCCCACCTTCCTGAAACCATAGGAAGTTTCCATGCCACCCGCGGCCGTGGTTCTCTCAACTGACATTATTTTGATCCGCCATAAAACCGGCGGGACCATAGCCGATCGATGGGGCCGGCGCTATTGTCCGAGGCGCGGTTTTCGGCCGCGCCTTCAAAACGGGTTCGGGCAGGATTTCGCATGATTTTCCGCTCGGAATCGGCGCGAGGACAGAATACCGGACGGGATGGCCGCATGATTTTGAAAGCCGAATTGCACTGCCACATCGAAGGGGCAGCGGCGCCCGACATTGTCGTCGGCCAGGCCCGCAAATACGGCAAGGACCCCTCGCCCTATATCCAGAACGGCTCCTTCGTCTGGCATGATTTCACCTCCTTCCTCGCGGCCTACGACTTTGCCTCCGACCTGTTTCGCACGGAGGAGGACTATGCCCGTCTGACCGACCACTACCTCACCAGTCTCGCCCGCGACGGCGCGATCTATTCGGAGATCTTCACCTCGCCGGACCATGCCAGGAAGGCCGGTCTCTCGCCCAAGGCCTATACGGACGCGCTCGGCGAAGGCATGGCCCGCGCCAAGGCCAGGACGGGCATCGAGGGGCGCATGATCGTCACCGGCGTGCGCCATGCCGGCGTCGAGGCGATCGAGCAGGCGGCGCGCTTCGCGGCCCGCTGCGGCCATCCCCTGGTGACCGGTTTTGGCGTTGCCGGCGATGAGCGGATCGGCGATTTCGAGGATTATGTGCGGGCATTCGAGATCGCGCGCGAGGCAGGCCTCGGCGTCACCATCCACGCCGGAGAGTTGATGGGATGGGAAAGTGTCAAGGCAGCGCTGGACCACATCCGCCCATCGCGCATCGGCCATGGCGTGCGCGCCATCGAGAATCCGGACCTCGTCCGCCGTATCGCCGATCAGGGCGTGGTGCTGGAATGCTGCCCCGGCTCCAACATCGCGCTCAAGGTTTTCGCAAGCTTCGCCGAGCATCCCTTCCCGGCGCTGCGCGCCGCCGGCTGCAAGGTGACGCTCAACTCCGACGACCCGCCCTATTTCTGGACCTCCCTGAAGCGCGAATACGATATCGCCGCCGAGCATTTCGCGATGGACGACAAGGCGCTCACCGCCGTGACCAGGACGGCCATAGAGGCGGCCTTCGTCGACCGGAAGACCAAAGCGATGCTGCTAGGCCGGTTGGACGTGAAGGTGCGGTGAGAAGGGAATAGTGAGTAGTCAGTAGTGATTGATTTGGCCGTGGGCGCATCGCGCGGTTGAAGGCTGGCGCTTTCCCTCAGTCAGGGACTCGCAAATCGGCTCACTATTCACTACTCACTATTCACTACCCACTGCGAACCAGTCGGAGCACATCATGCAGGGCGTCACCGTCGTCGACCATCCCCTTGTCCAGCACAAGCTGACCATCATGCGCAAGAAGGAGACCTCGACGGCCGGTTTCCGGCGGCTGCTGCGCGAGATCTCGCTGCTTCTGGGCTACGAGGTCACGCGCAACCTTGAGCTCACCACCACCACCATCGAGACCCCGATCGAGGAGATGGAAGCGCCGACGCTGGAGGGCAAGAAGCTGGTCTTCGCCTCCGTGCTGCGTGCCGGCAATGGCCTGCTCGAAGGCCTGCTCGACCTGGTGCCGGCGGCGCGCGTCGCCCATATCGGCCTCTACCGCGACCACGAGACGCTCGAGGCGATCGAATATTTCTTCAAGGCGCCGAGCGACCTCGCCGATCGGCTGGTGATCGTCGTCGATCCGATGCTGGCGACCGCCAATTCCGCGATTGCGGCGATCGACAAGCTGAAGGGGCGCGGCGCCACCAACATCCGCTTCCTCTGCTTGCTGGCCGCGCCGGAGGGCATCGAACGCTTCACCAAGGCGCATCCGGACGTCCCGATCTTCACCGCTTCGATCGACCGCCAATTGAACGACAAGGGCTACATCATGCCGGGCCTCGGCGATGCCGGCGACCGTATGTACGGAACCAAGTGAGCGCCTTTTCTTAACCGCTCGTTTACGCAAAGATCACGGTTCCATCGCGCGTTAAATCTGAAAACACCATGCCGGCTTAAGGATGCGGCCTTCACGAAGGTCGATCCATGCTGCGCAAGCTTGTCATTCTTGGCGTCTTTGCCGGAACCTCGGCATCGATCCCGATCCTCTACCAATCGAACCCGCAGGCGGTCGAAAGCCTGCTGAAATCGGCGGTCGCGCCCAAACCGGCGGCGCCGGAGGCTCAGCCCAGCGTCAATCTCGCCTCGGTTCCAGCCAGGCCGGCGGCGCCGACGCCGCTTGGCCGCCAGGTGCTGGTCAATGCGGATGAACGTGGTCATTTCACCTCCGCCTTCAAGCTCAACGGCCGCCAGATCGACGGCATGATCGACACCGGCGCGACGCTGGTCGCCATCAACACATCGACGGCGCGCAGGATCGGCATTTCGCTCAACCAGTCGGATTTCAATCAACAGGTGAACACGGCAAACGGCGCCATCAAGGCGGCCGTGGTGACCGTCGAGCGCCTGCAGATCGGCAAGATCTCCATCGACAATGTCCAGGCGGTCGTTCTCGACGACCGGGCGCTGCAAACCAACCTGATCGGCATGAGCTTCCTGCAGCGGCTGCAGAAATACGAGGTCCAGAACGGCGCGCTGCTGCTCGTGCAGTAGATCTGGCCTGAAGCAATTCCAGGAAAAATGTGTAACGGTCAGGCTCGGCGCCTTCGCCGTAGCCTTCCGTCCGGAATTGTGTAGACAAATAGTTATAGCGGCAGGATCCGCCTGAGCACCGTCTTTTCGGCGGACGGCTTCGAGGCGCCGATCGTATAGGCGGAGCGCACCGCTGCGGCGGCAGCCTCGGCATCCGCCTCGGTC
>NZ_RZSL01000365.1:0-6296 GCF_003997355.1 Mesorhizobium sp. M1E.F.Ca.ET.041.01.1.1
CGCCTATTCCTTCCCGTCTCGCTTCGAGAACGGTCCGGGCACCAATCCGGAGGAACTAATCGCGGCCGCCCATGCCGGCTGCTTCTCGATGGCGCTGAGCGCCATCCTTGGCCGCGAGGGCCATATCCCGAAACACATCCGCACGATCGCAAAAGTGCATCTCGGCGCCACCACGGCCGGGCCGACGATCACCCGCATTGAGTTGGAGACCGAGGCGAGCGTCGCCGGGCTGACCGGGGAGGAATTCGAGCGGCTGGCGCAGGCCGCCAAGGCAACCTGCCTTGTCTCACGCGCGCTGACTGGCGTCGCCACGATCACGCTCAAGGCAAGCCTCATTGACCACTGAAGCGGAGGAGAAAAATCCAATGACCCACGAACTCATCATCGACATCGCCACGGCCAAACACTCCACCGAAACGGCCGAGATCATGCGGCGCTAAAACGACGTCTTTCAAAAGCACGATCCGTCGGCGCTGGACGATCTGGTGGCGGATGACTGCGTGATCGAGAACACGACGCCGGCGCCGGACGGCGCCCGCCGCACCGGCAAGGCCGCCTGCGTCGAGCTGTGGTCGGCGATCGCCACCGCACCTGGCAGCGCTTCGATATCGAAGAAACCTTCGTTGCCGGCGACCGGGCGACGATCCGCTGGCGCTTCTGGATGGCCGACGGCGCTTCGCGGCGCGGCGTCAACCTGATGCGCGTCGCCGACGGTCGCATCGTCGAGGCGATGGGCTATGTGAAGGGATAGGGCCTGGCGCGACAGGCCGCGCTCAGGCCCCGCCCGGAATCCGCCCGCCAAGGTTTGGATCCCAGGCAACTCGCATTACCGTGTCGCTTACCGCGCGACCCTGTTGAGCTTCACGAAGGTCCTGGGGCTGCGCTGGATGGTCTGGAAGATCACGCAGTAGCGATCGGTGAGCTCCATCAGTTGGGTGAGCCGGTTTTGCGGAGCGTCCGTCTCGATGTCGAAGCGCAAGCGGATCTCCTTGAAGCCGACCGGCACGCCTTCGGTGACGCCCAGCGTACCTCGAAGATCGACGTCGCCCTCGGCGGAGATTTCGGCCGACTTGATCGGAATCTCCAGCACGGCGGCGGCCGCCCGCATCGAAACGCCGGCGCAGGCGATCAGCGCCTCCAGCAGCATGTCGCCGGAACAGAGTTCCTGCCCGCTGCCGCCGGCTTTCGGATGGATGCCGGCCAGCGCAAGGCCGCGGCCGGTCTCGACCTTGCAGGTCACCCTGGAGTCGTCGGCGCTGCCCTTGGCCTTCAGCGTAAGAAGTGCCGCCCGCGCATCCTTGCGATATAGATCCTTGATCGGCTCCTGCGTGGCGCGAAATGTCGCGATGTCCATGCGTATTCTCCTGTCGTGAGATGTGGTTCGTGGAAATCGTGTGTCATCGCTGGGACTACCGCTCGGGACTACTCTGGCACGCTCACCCCGGAGCCTCCGAGCTCGGCCGGAAAATCCTTCAGCTTCGGCAAGCCGTCCTTCATCGGCAGGACAGTCTCGGCGTAGTTGACATGGACCCCCGGCTTGAATTCCACCGTCGGTATCGTCGCCGCATAGACGTCGACCAGTCCGAGCGGCGGATGATCCGTCATCAGGTGACCGCCGCATTTGGTGCAGAACTGGCGGTCGCTCATCTTCGACTTCCTGAAGCCGGACAGGAACTCCGCGCCCTTGGTGACCTTGACGTTCTCCGGCTTCCACAGCGTGAAGGCGTTCACCGGAGACGCCGACCACGAACGACAGGAACTGCAATGGCAATAGCCCATCGCCTCGGCGGTTCCGTGCACTTCGATCTCCACGGCGCCGCAAAAACAGCCGCCCTTGTGTACCGTCATGACTTACATCCTCTTCGTTTGGTTCGACCGCGCCACGCACCCGTTTGAGGCACCACGCAAGCGCTAGTGCGGGTTTAAAGCTTCCGGCAATGAACGGAATGACGCGGCGTCCGCCTCACTTGACAGCGCGTCCGGAACTCGAAAGGGATTGCGCCAGGTTGCTGCGCAACCCGCTGGACGCTGCTATGGCCGGGGACGCTCTGTCTGATCTCTTGAAAACGGTGCGTCTCACCGGCGCGACGTTTTTCGACATAAAGGCCCAGGATCCATGGGCCGTCTGCTCGCCCGCCCCCTCCTCGATATTGCCGAAGATCCTTCCCGGCGCGGATCACCTGATTTCCTACCACGTGCTGACGAGCGGCCGTTGCTTCGCCCGCATCATCGGCAAGGAGGCGATCGTCGTGGAGGCCGGCGAAGTCGTGGTCTTCACCAGAAGCGACCCGCATATCATGTCGAGCAATCCCGACCTGCGGGCGGATCCGCCGCCGGCGGATGTGCTGGAGATCGCATCCGCCAGTCAAAAGCCGTTCCACCTCAACTACGTCAGCGGCGAGGGATCGATCTCGGCCGGGCTCGTCTGCGGCTATCTGGCCTGTGATGCCCTGCCGTTCAACCCACTGCTCGAAGCGCTGCCGCCGGTCATCAAGGCCGGAGACTCAAAAGGCGATGCCGGCTGGCTCGGTCAGTTCATCAAACTGGCGGTATCGGAGGTCGCGCAGAAGCGGGCGGGCAGCGAGACCGTGCTCACCAAGCTCAGCGAACTGATGTTTGTCGACGTGCTGCGTCGCTATGTGGAATCGCTGCCGCCGCAGCAGACCGGCTGGCTGGCGGGTCTGCGCGATCCGCATCTGAGCAAGGCGCTGGCGCTGATCCACGACCGGCCGGCGCACAACTGGACGATTGAATCCCTGGCGAGAGAATCCGCCCTGTCCCGCACGGTCCTTGCGGAGCGCTTTACAAGGCTCATCGGAATCCCGCCGATGCACTACCTCGCCAAATGGCGCATGCAAATCGCCTCGGAGCTGCTCAGCACCGGCAACAGCAACATCGCCAGCATTGCGGCGGACATCGGCTACGAGTCCGAGGCGGCGTTCAGCCGTGCCTTCAAGAAGATGATCGGCGTCCCGCCTTCGGCCTGGCGGCTTGGCGTTCGGGCCGCGTCCGGCTCCGGAAGCGATGAGGCTCCCGAAACCGAAGGCGAACCGCGCAACGAACTGATTGACTGAGGCGGCGAACTAGCGATCGGCCAGCGCCAGCTTGGCGCCGAGCATGACGAAGGCACCGGCGAAGGTGCGGCGCATCCAGGTCAGCACCATCGGCCGCGACACGATGTGGCTGCGCACCGAGGCAGCGAACACGCCGTAGACCGCGAAGACGACGAAGGTCATCAGCATGAAGACGCCGGAGAGTTCCAGCATCTTGGCAAGCGCGTGCGGCTCGCCGGTGCTGACGAATTGCGGCAGGAAGGCAAAGAAGAAGATCGACAGTTTTGGATTGAGGATGTTGATCAGGATGCCGGAGGTGATGATCCTGGCCGCGGAGCGCGGGGCGACGTTCTCGTCGACACTCAACCCGCCTTTCTCCTTCAGCGTGTTCCAGGCCATGTAGAGCAGGTAGGCGACGCCGAGATATTTCAGCGTCTCGAAGGCGACTGCGCTGGTGTGCAGCACCGCGGCGAGACCGGTGACGGCGGCCGCCATGTGCGGGATGATGCCCAGAGTGCAGGCGAAGGCGGCGATGACCGAGGCGCGCGCGCCGCGCGAAAGGCCGGCGCTCAGCGTGTACAGAACGCCGGTGCCGGGCGAAGCGACGATAATCAGCGACGTCAACAGGAATTCGATGCTCACGGTTTCCTCCAAGGCCCTGCCCGTGGGGCACGGTACCGGGAGGTGTGGGTCTGGGCAAGCGGGGCGCTTTTCCTCGCCCCCACGAAGTGGGGGAGAGGTGGCTCGGCGAAGCCGAGACGGAGAGGGGGAATGGCGCCGCCCTTGAAAGCAGTCAGAGGAAACCCACCAGCGTCGCAGCCCCCTCTCCGGCCGCTTCGCGGCCACCTCTCCCCCGCCTTGCGGGGGCGAGGAAATTAGCTCAACGCCAGCCCATACGCCGCCCTTGCCATCAGGCAGTCATCGCCGCCGGGCATGCAGGCGCGGCAGACATCGGGGCGCAGTTCGTAGATGCCGCAGGCCGTATGTCTGCCGACCTCGCCGGTGAGCGCTGAACATCGGCCCCCCTCGCAGCGCATGCCGGAGTGGTCGGCCGCAACCAGTTCGGCCGGAATGCGGTCGAGCTGTTCGTCCTCCTCGGTCGAAAAGCGCGGCCAGTCGGCCGAATAAGCGCAGCAGGCGCCGCAGCTCTGGCAGTCGAACGCGGCAGATGCATCGCTAAGGATTAGAAGGGATTGGTCGTGCGGCAAAGGCGATCCTCGTGCTGCAAGTGCCTCTAGCACAGAGGTCGGGAATCCACCCGCATCGATCGAACAAGAATTTTTTATTTTGCCGGGAACCCTTTCGCCGGCTGCGAGTTATTTCTGGTCGTCAGCAGTTCATGAGCAATCGAGAAAGGTTGACGGCAAAAGCGCCTCCCGCGCCGTAAAAAGCGCGAGAGGCGTTTTTTTCGCCCTACATGATCGCGCTCATCATCGGCAGGATTTCATAACGGAAGCCGCGGCCCGAACGCACCACCGGATCGCCGTCGGTCACCGCTCTGGCCTCGGCCTCGCTGCCGACGCGCAGGATCAATAGGCCCCATGGTCCGGCTGGATCGGCGACGGGACCGGCCAGCATCATCGTGCCGGCGCGAAGCTGGCCGCGCAGATAGTCGGCATGCGCGTTCATCAGCGATTGCTCTTCCTCCGTCATGGTGAAGGCGAAATCAGGCCGCGGCGGGATCATCCGGCAATGGAAGATCATTGGCGCCTTGGCTTCACGCGATGCTTCGTTGCTGGCCATCGATGCTCCTCCGAGACTAATACTGCGCCGGTCAGCTCGGCTGGCGCAAGAGACCCTTCAGTCCATGCCGAAACCGCCCTGCCGATCAAAGCGATCGAGGATCGCCTTGAGGTGGCGCTTGAGGTCCTCGAGGCCGGTGACCGATCACCTCGGCATATTCCGCCTCGATTTCGAAACTCGGCGTCCGCGATCGTCACGCCCATTGGCTGCTGGAGGAGCCGGGCTGGGAAGAGATCGCCGGCAGCGTGGCCGATTTCCTGGCCGGCCATAAAGGCGCAGCTCAGCCGCATTGCCTGGTTCAACGCTCCTGATCGGTCGGGCGGATCAGGATTTCGTTGATGTTGACGCGCGGCGGCTGGCTCACCGCATAGAGAATGGCGTTGGCGATATCTTCGGCGGTCAGAGCTTCCATCGTGGCAAGGCGGTGTTCCAGACCGGCTTTGAATTCCTGATTGGTGATGTGGTCGCCGAGCTCGGTGCGTACGAGGCCGGGTTCGATGACGGTGACGCGCACCTTGTCGGCATAGACCTCGCGGCGCAGCGATTCCGAAAAGGCCACCACGCCGAACTTGGTCGCCGAGTAGCCGCTGGCGCCGGGATTGGCGACGCGGCCGGCCACCGACGAGACGTTGACGATATGGCCCTTGGCAGACTTGAGGTGCGGCAACGCCGCCTTGGTGGTGGCCATCAAGCCGATCAGGTTGAGCTCGATCATGCGCCGCCAGTCGTCGAGATCGGCTTCAGCCGCCGGCGCAAGCAGCATGACGCCGGCATTGTTGACGAGGATGTCGAGCCGGCCCCATTCGGAAACGACCTTGTCGACCATGGCGATGACGTCATCACCCTTGGCGATGTCGGCTTCGATGGTCAGCGCCGTGCCGCCGGCTTTTTCGATGCGGCCGGCCAGCGTCGCCAGGCGATCGACGCGGCGGGCGGCGACCGCCACCTTCGCGCCGGCGGCGGCAAGGGCGGCGGCGGTCGCCTCGCCGATGCCGGACGAGGCGCCGGTGACGAGCGCGACCTTACCGGCGAGTTGGGAGTTTGTGGATGTCATGAGAGTTCTCCAGGAGCCCGGCCCGCTCCCTCACATAGGCTGCGAGAGACGTTCTTGAAGCCCCGCCATCGGAGCAGTTGACGCAACTCCACATCGAAGCGGCTCGCCTTGGCCTAGTCCTGTTCGTGCGGTCCCGGCTCCGGCCAAGGCTCCTTGGCGGCTTCGGCGTACCAGTGCCGCATCGCCGGTGTCGCCAGGACCGCGTCGACATAGGCGCGGGTGACAGGCGCCAGCTCGCCGCCATAGGTGTCGAAGCGGGTGACGATGGGCGCATACATGGCGTCCGCGGCCGTGAAATGGCCGAACAGGAACGGGCCGCCCTCGCCATATCGCTCGCGGCATTGCCGCCAGATCGCCTCGATGCGCGCCCGCTGCGCCTCGCCCTCGGCATCGAGCGGCTTATGGGCCTTCGGCCGGCGCAGGTTCATCGGCCAGCCATAGCGCAC
>NZ_RZSL01000366.1:0-6264 GCF_003997355.1 Mesorhizobium sp. M1E.F.Ca.ET.041.01.1.1
CTGGCGCAAGCTGACCGGCGTGGCCGCCAGGGTCAACGCCGCGGTCAAGCCGATGAGCGATCTCGACAATTACGGCAAGGACGAGGTCTGGACCTATCCGGACAACGGCTTCGGCGACTGCGAGGACTATGTGCTGGAGAAGCGGCGCGATCTCTATCGCATGGGCATGTCGCTCGCCGACCTCCTGATCACCGTCGTGCGCAAGCCCGACGGCGAAGGCCATTCCGTGCTGACGGTGCGCACCGACAAGGGCGACTACGTCCTCGACAATCTGACCGACAAGGTCAAAGCCTGGGACGAGACGGGCTACCGCTACCTCAAGCGGCAGGCGATCGACAACACCGGCCGCTGGGTTTCGATCCGCGATGGCCAGCAGGTGCTGGTCGGTTCGGTGCAGTAGGCGCGGACTCGACGCATTCGAAGCGCGCCGCGTTGAAGCGATGCGCCTTGGTTACTTTCACCAGATATCGTAGGTCAGCGCCGCCCCTCATTGCCCTGCCGGGCATTTCTCCCCGTATAGTGACGGGGAGAAAGACGCCGTCATCGATGGTTTCGCCAATCATTCAACGCTGAACAATGGGCGCCAACGTCGCGGCCATCTCCCTTCTCCCCGTCACTATACGGGGAGAAGGTGCCGGCAGGCGGATGAGGGGCAGCGCGATGTTTGCAATTAATGCATGTCGCCCAGAAGTGTGCGCGGTTCTGGGACAACGACATGCATCAAAACAAGGACTTAAAGCGCGTCGCCTGAATCCGTTTCAGCGCGATGCGCTTTAATGCCTGTCAGCCGCGCCGGCCGAGCGCGACGCGGACCGAGGCGGTGATGCTCCGAAGCTCCGCCTCGTCCAGCTTCTCGATGCTCTCGGCCAGCAGATTGGCCAGCTCGGTCGCGGCGGGCGAGAGACCGGACGTGTCGATCCTGACCCTGGGATGCGAGGTTTCGGCGAGGCGGGCCAGGTCCTCGGCATCGTCCCAGATGATGTTGAAATAGCCGATGATCTTCTGGATCAGCGTCCAGGTCGGGGCGCCGCGGCGGCCATGCTCCAGCGCCGACAGATAGGCGGCGCTGACGCCGATGGCCTGAGCCATCGCCTTCTGGCTGACGCCGCGTTCGGCGCGCAGCGCCCGCAGCCTTTCACCGAACGGGGTCATGCCATCCCCTTGCTCATGACCGCATCCTCATGCGCGCGTGCGCCTCAGCCGGACATAGAGCGCGCCCGAGCCGCCATGGTTGCGGGCGGCATGATCATGGCTGGAGACCAGGTGCCGGAAGGCCGGCGTCGACAACCAATGCGGCACCGAGCGCCGCAGGATACCGTCGCCGCCGGACGACGAGCCCTTGCCGGTGATGACCAGCACATAGCGGATGCCGCCGGCATGCGCGCGGTGCAGGAAGGTGAGCAGCAGCGAATAGGCCTCTTCCTGCGTCATGCCATGCAGGTCGACGCGGCCCTCGATCGGCAGCCGGCCTTTCTTCAGTTTTTCATGCGTCTGGTCGTCCAGCACATGCGAGACGTGCTGTGTCTTGGGTTTCGCGGCAACGGCCGAGACGCCGTTGACCGGCGCCGATGCCGGCACCGGCTTGGGCTCGATGACATCTGGAATCTCGATGGCGGCCTTGCCTTTCAGCGGCCGCGTCGTCCGCGCCACCAGGTTCCAGAGGATGCGGTCGTCCTCGCTGAGCTTGTCGTCGCGGCGGGTCACATGCGCCTCCCGGTGACCAAGCCGCGCGGAACCAGCGCGTAGAAATCGGCGGCGTTGCGAACCACGCCGGCGATTTCGCCGGCGGCATCGCCGGAGCCGGCGAAGAGATCGCCGCGCGCCGGACCGGTGATGGCCGACCCGGTGTCCTGCGCGATCATCAGCCGCCGGAACGGATTTCCGTCAAAAGCGGTGAGCGTCGGCGCGTCGATATAGAAGGGCGTGCCGAAGGTGTGCAACAGCCGGTCGACGGCGACGGAGCGGCCAGGTGTCAGCGGCACTTTGGCGGCAGCGACCGGCCCGAGCGCCGGATCGTCGACCGGCGCCTCGCGGAAGAAGATATAGGAGCGGTTTTGCCAGAGGATCTCGTCGACGCGATCGGGATGCGCCTTGAACCAGGCGCGGATCGACTGCATCGTCACCTTTGCAATCGGGATCTCGCCGATCTCGCTCAAGATTTTGCCCGGGCCGGTGAAGCGCTGGCCGGATTTGGCGGCATAAGTGACCCGGCACAGCCGGCCGTCGGTCATCTTCAGCCGGGCCGCGCCCTGCACATGGATGAAGAAGACGTCGACCTTGTCGGCAAGCCAGGCAATCTCGAGGTTCCTGCCGGAGAGTGCGCCGCGCTCGATTGCGCCGCGGTCGGGATATTCGACGGGGCCTGCCGGCGTGTCGCGCCCGAAGGCGAGATAGGGATCCATGCCGGCGGGCCGGTTTTTGTCGTCTATGTCGATGAGGTCGGCCGGGCGGGAAAGCAGCGGCACGACGAACCGCTCCGTCCTGACCGGCGAGGCCTCGACCTGCGGCTCGTAGAAGCCGGTGACGAGGCCGGCGCCGCCGTTGTCGGCCGGCACCAGCACCGGAACGAAATGGCGTTCGAAGAACGACCGCGCCTGCGACCGATTCGCCGGCGAAACGGAACGCGCTTCGGCATAGGCCCCGGCAAAGGCGTTGAAATCGATGCCGAGCGAGCCGGTGCGGTAAGGCTTGGTCAGCACATGGAAAGCGGAACGTCTGAACGCGGCGAAGGCGGCGAGGTGATCGTCCTCGTCCCAACCGGGCAAGTCGCCGAAGGATTTTTCGCTGAATGTCGGAAAGAGCGGCACGACCGGGCCCCGCCGCTCTGTCTCAGTCTTCTTCTTCCGTGGCGACGAGCTTCCAGTTCGGGTCGCGCGAGCGGGTGTCGCGGAAGAAGGTCCAGACGTCCTTGACCTCGGCGACTTTCTCGGGATCGCCGTCGATGACGGCGCCGACCTTGTCCCGGGTCGCTGAAATCAGCTCGCTGACGATGCGCAGCGTGATATGCGCCTCGCTGCCCTTCATCTCGGCGGCGACGGCGTCGACCTTGTCGATGCCGACGAAGGAAGACTGGATCTTTTCCGATTTCGCCTCGCGTTCGCCGATCGCGGCGGCGAAGCTGTCATAGACTTCGCGCGACAGGAGGTTCTTCAGCGTCTTGCGGTCGCCATCGGCAAAGGCCATGACGATCATCTCGTAGGCCATCTTGGCGCCGTCGATGAAGGTTTTCGGATCGAAGGACGGATCGTTGTCCTTGATCGTGCGCAGGCCCTTGTTGAGATCGCTGTCAGGCTTGGCGAAGGCGTCGATCGCAGCATAGGTCTCGGCCGCCGTCTCGCCAGGCATGCGCTTGCGCGGCAGCGACACCACATTCTCGGATTTCTGCGCCGCGTCCTGCTCGCGCGTGCGGCTCGCCGAATAGGGATCGAAGGGCGGGCGCTCGTTTCCGGTGCGGCGGCCCAGCACGTTGCGCAGTTGGAAGAAGATCACAACCGCCGCAATCAAGAAGAAAATCGTGCCGAAGTCGAAGAAACCCATATCTTCCGCCAATTCCATCCCTGTCCTGGCCGGACCACCAGAGCCCCGCCCTAAGGCTCACAAAGGCGGCGGTCGCATAGCATTCAACACCCAAAGCATATAGAACGGCGGGCGCAATCATTCAAATCAAAGGCAGCCATACCTATCTAAGGGCCCCGGTACCAGCGGCGATTGCCCGCGGGCCCGCAAAAGAGAAAGCGATCGGTCAAGACTTGCGCGTTTCACTCTTCCCGCTGTTCCTGCTCCTGCTGCCGCTGCTGGAGATCGCCGGCTTCGTCATCGTCGGCCGCGAAGTGGGCGCTTTGGCGACGGTTGCGCTGGTCGTGCTTTCCACGATTGCCGGCAGCCTGCTGCTTCGCCATCAGGGTTTTGGGGTGATGGCGCGGGTGCGGGCGGAAATGGATGCCGGACGCGACCCCAGCCGCCAGCTCGCGCATGGCGCGATGATCGTGCTGGCGGCGATCCTGCTGATCATTCCAGGCTTCATCACCGACATTTTCGCCATCCTGCTGCTCCTGCCGCCTGTGCGCGATCTCGCCTGGCGGCTGCTGAAGAGCCGCATCGTGATGGCGACGAGCTTCAGCAGCGGCTTTTCCGCCCGCGGCCGCGACAAGGTGATCGATCTCGACGACAGCGACTATTCGCGCGACGACTACAAGCGCGGGCCGGACCACAATTCCCCTTGGCGTCGGCTGAAAGACGACTAGGTCTGGATGTAGGCTCGTCTGCTATCTCGTGCACGTCATTGCCCGGAACCGCCGCGCAGTCTGGACGACCTGCAGTTTTTGCCTGACGCATGTCGTTATCCCAAAACCGCTACGCACTTTTGGGCGACATGCGTGACGGCGGCAAAACTTGTCTTGTCATGCCGACCATGGTAGCGAACCCCCGATTTCAATCCGGTCAGCAATGCTGCCCAGGCAAAAGGACAAAGGCTCATGGCCAGCAACGATGACGCCGCGGCAGGCGCCGCCAACGGCAACGGCAACCAGGCACAGCCCTCGCTCAACGTGCTTGCCCAGTATGTGAAGGACCTGTCCTTCGAAAGCCCCGGCGCGCCAAATTCGCTGCGCGGCCGCGACAAGGCGCCCGGCATCGCCATCAATGTCAACGTCAACGCCAACCCGCTTTCGGACAAGCAGTTCGATGTCAATCTCACGTTGAACGCCAAGGCCACCTTCGACCAGGAAGTGCTGTTCAACGTCGAGCTGGTCTATGGCGGCGTCTTCGCCATCAGCGGCTTCCCGCAGGAGCACATGCTGCCGATCCTGTTCATCGAATGCCCGCGGCTGCTTTTCCCCTTTGCCCGCCAGATCATCGCCGACGCCACCCGCAACGGCGGCTTCCCGCCGCTGATGCTCGACCCGATCGATTTCGCGCAGATGTTCCAGCAGCGCATCGCCGAGGACCAGGCCGCAGCGAAGGTCCAGGTGAGCTGAGAAAGGCTCTGCCGCCGTATCGTATCGAGAGCCCGGCTTCGCGCCGGGCTTTTTTTGTTGGAGACGTTGGCGGGACAGCGCCCCCCTCTGGCCTGCCGGCCATCTCCCCCTCAAGGGGGGGAGATCAGACGTCACGCCGGCTTTCGCCAATCTCAAACCGTTAAAAAGTTGGCAAGGCGCCAGAGCTGCCAATCTCCCCCCTTGAGGGGGAGATGCCCGGCAGGGCAGAGGGGGGCGCGAAGGATCGCTGCCTACGCGGCTATAGCCACTCAACCCGCTGCCGCCACCTTCAACCACAGCGCCTTCTCGCCGAGCGTGCCGACAAGACCGGCATGAGCGGCCCGATCCGCCTCGGTCAGCCTCGGCGGCAGGGCGATCGGCCTTGCGCCGATCGAGATGTCGATGTCTGCCACCTCGCCGGCACCGTTCATCTGGATCGCGACGGCGTCGAGGACAAGAGCCGCCTGCTTGCCGCCGATGAGCTCGATATAGACCTCGGCCAGCAATTCGGAGTCGAGCAGCGCGCCGTGCTTGGTGCGGCGGGTGTTGTCGATGCCGTAGCGCCGGCAGAGCGCGTCCAGCGAATTCGGGCCCATCGGATGCTTGCGGCGCGCGAGCGCCAGCGTGTCGATGACGCGGGCGCCGTCGATGGCCGGATGGCCGAGCCGGCCGAATTCGAGATTGAGGAAGCCGATGTCGAACGTGGCGTTGTGGGCGATCAGCTTGGCGCCGTCGGTGAAGGCCAGCCACTCCTCCACGACTTCCGTGAAGGTCGGCTTGCCGACCAGGTCGGCGGCGCTGATGCCGTGCACGGCCTGCGCCTCGGCATGAATCGCGCGCCCTTGCGGATTGATGAATTTGTGGAAGGTGCGGCCGGTCGGGAAGCGGTTGACCAGCTCGACGCCGCCGAGCTCGATAATGCGGTCGTCGCGCAAGTCGAGGCCGGTGGTTTCCGTATCGAAGATGATCTCACGCATTCGAATCAGTCCGCTCAAAAGAGCAGAATCATAAACCAGAACAAAATGGCAATGGGGACTGCTGACAGCAAGAGTCAGGAGCGAGCCTTATCCCCTGTCAGTTCGCTGACGATCGCCTCGACCGCCCGGCGCGCCGCATCGAAGCCTTGCCCGGTGTCGACGATGAAATCGGCCTGGCGGCGCTTTTCCGTGTCCTGCACCTGCTTGGCGAGGATGGCTTCGAATTTCGCCGCGCTCATGCCGGGCCGCGCCAGCACCCGGGCACGCTGGACCTCGGCCGGCGCGGTGACGACCACGACCTTGTCGACGCG
>NZ_RZSL01000367.1:0-6239 GCF_003997355.1 Mesorhizobium sp. M1E.F.Ca.ET.041.01.1.1
GGCGCGGACTGGTCTCGATCATGGCGAAGGAAGCGCCGGCTGCAAGCACCGGGTCGAGCCGCGACCATGTGCGCAGCATGTCCTTCATCAGTGTGCCGCGGCCGGGGCCGATCTCGGCGAAGGTGGCGGGAAGCGGCCGGCCGGCGCCCTGCCAGGCCTGGTAAAGCCAGACGGCGACAAGCTCGCCGAACATCTGGCTGATCTCGGGCGCGGTGACGAAGTCGCCGGCAGGGCCGAAGGGCTCGCGCGTCGTGTAATAGCCGTCCTTGGGGTCGAACAGGCAGAGCGCCATGTATTCGCTGACCGGGATCGGCCCCACGGCGCCGATCAGGTCGACGATGCGGTCCTTCAGGCGGGTCATGCTGCCTGCGGCTGCGTCATCGGCTTCGCAGTCGCCATGGCCCAGATGCCGGCGAGCACCATCGGCGAGGACAGGATCATACCCATGGTCAGCCAGTTGGTGCCGAGCAGGTAGCCGAGCTGCTGGTCGGGCTCGCGGAAGAGCTCGACGAAGATGCGCGACAAACCATAGCCGCAGATGAAGGCGCCGCCGACGAAACGCGGCGTTCTCAGCTTCAGCCGAGAATGGGTGAGGAAGCGCAGCACCAGGAACAGCACGAGGCCTTCAAGCAGCGCCTCATAGAGCTGGCTGGGATGCCGGGTAAACGGGCCGCCATTGGGGAATTCGATCGCCCAGGGCACATCCGACGGTCGCCCCCAGAGCTCAGAATTGATGAAATTGGCGACGCGCACCAGTCCGAGGCCGACCGGCACGCCAGCCGCGACGACGTCGAACAGCGTCCAAGTGTGGATGCCGCGCTTGAGCGAGAACAAGGTCATGGCGAGAATGACGCCGAGCAGCCCGCCATGAAACGACATGCCGCCCTGCCAGACGGCAAAGATGTCGAGCGGATGCGCGATGTAGCGCGCAAGATCGTAGAAAAGCACATAGCCGGTCCGCCCGCCGAGCACCACGCCGATCGCTGCCCAGACGATGAAATCGTCGAGGTCCTCGGGCTTCATCGGCAGCTTGCCGTCCGGCCAAAGGCTGGCGTTGGTGACGAGCCGCTTTGCGTACCACCAGGCAAAGAGGATGCCGACGATGTAGCCGACGCCATACCAATGCACCGCCAGCGGTCCGATATGGATGATGACCGGATCGATGTTGGGGAAGGGCAGAGAGGCCAGTGGCAGCAGGAAATATTCGCTCAAACTGGGGTCTCCCGGTTGCGGTCGTCTATCGGGCGCGGACCATGCGGCAGGGTTTTGGCGGGGTCAAGGCGGCTGCCGCGACCTCAATCCTCGGGGAATAGAATATTCTCAAAGTCCATCGCGCCGTGCAGGACATGCAGGATTTCCACCGCGCCTGTGCTGACGCGATAGAAGATCAGATAGCGGCCGTGAACGCGCCGACGGACGCCCGACGACCGGTATCGTTCCACGACTGGATGCCGCTCCGGCATGGTCCGCAATCGCAAGCAGTCGTCGCGCAGGTCCTGGATGAAGGTCACCGCGCGAAGTGGATTGTCGAGCCCGATGTGGTTGGCTATGGCCTCAAGGTCCGCTTTGGCCTGATCAGTGAAGGTTAGCGGCCTCACTTGCCCTTCTCTGCAATCGCCCTGTATTTCGCCTCAAGACGGTCGAACACTTCCTCTGCTGGCGTCGACCTGCCTGCGTCGGCATCCGAAATGCCTTTGGCGAGTGCCGCATCGAGGGTGGCAAGGCGCTTCTCTCGCTCCTCGACGAGGCGAACGCCTTCGCGCAATACCTCGCTTTTCGAATTGTAGCGGCCGGTGCTGACGAGCCGGTTCACAACATCTTCCAGCCGGTGCCCCAGGTCTGCACTGATCGCCATGACGGCCTCCTTTGAGAGGGTTCACTCTATAATAATAGTTATTGGAATGGCCAGCTAGCAGGAATAGCAAGTCCGCATCGGATGCGCTTGCATTCCGCGCCGCTCGCCACTACGTGAAAAATCAGCAAGCGAGGATTTGCCATGTCGAACGGACCGAACCGCATTCTCGACGAATTCGCCAAGCTGATGACGGATGCAGCGGGGGCCGCCCAGGGCGTTCGGCGCGAGATGGAGACCGCCTTCCGCAGCCAGGCCGAGCGCCTGCTCAACTCCATGGAAGTGGTTCAGCGTGAAGAGTTCGAGGCCGCGCGCGAGATGGCTGTCAAGGCGAGGGAAGACAGCATCCAGCTTGCGGCGCGCGTCGAGGCGCTCGAGGCCAAGCTCGCCGAACTGACCGGGCAGACCGCACCGGCGGCCGCGGCGAAGCCCAGATCAAAAAAATAATCGCTAAACTTTTCCACAAAGCGCGATCCGGAAAATCGCTTTGCCGTGAATCGCTTACCGGCATTGCATGAATCTTTTTGACAGCGCCTTTCCACATGCGAATGACGCAGTGCGAAAAATTGGGCTGTTCACGCGACTCCCGATCAATAGACTGAATTTGTTGCATGATTCGGAGCAGGGATCATGCGCCGGGCGGTGGGGTCCGGTCTGGAGTCTTTGCGTTTGAGAAGTTCCTGGCCGTCCGAGTTCTAGACAAGATTGTTCGTCGTGTGTGCCCCGCGGAGCGTGTGGCGCTCCCCTGAACACAGGAAGCATTCCATGGAACTTCTCGAACTCGAATTCTCCCGCGAAATCCACCCGGTGGATGTCATCGAGCAGGTGGCCCACAACAATGACTGGTCCTTCGAGCGCGCCGGCGACGACGAGATCTCGATTTCGGTGACCGGCAGTTGGACCGACTATCATGTCTCCTTCTCCTGGATGGAGGATTTCGAGGCGCTGCATCTGGCCTGCGCCTTCGACATCAAGGTGCCGGAAACGCGCGCGCTGGAAGTGATGCGGCTGTTGTCGCTCATCAACGAACAAATGCTGTTCGGCCATTTCGACCTGTGGGAGCAGGAGGGCGCGATCATGTTCAGGCAGTCGCTGCTGCTTGCCGGTGGGGTCGAGCCGTCGAGCCAGCAGGTCGAGGTGCTGCTGTCCTCGGCGCTCGAGGCCTGCGAATGCTATTTCCAGGCCTTCCAGTTCGTCGTCTGGTCCGGTACATCGGCCAAGGACGCGCTGTCCAGCGTGCTCTTCGAGACCCACGGAAACGCCTGAACCAAGCAGACGCCAGCGATGAGTTCCAGCAGCGGGCGCAAGCCCGAGATCAGCTTCGCCGATTTCGACCGTGTCGATATCCGTGCCGGCACGATCGTCGAGGCCGAGCCATTTCCGGAGGCGCGCAAGCCGGCGTTCAAGCTGAAGATCGATTTCGGCCCGGCCATCGGGGTGAAGAAGTCATCGGCCCAGATCACCAAATACTACGCTCCGGAAACGCTGATCGGCCGGCAGGTCTTCGCGGTGGTGAATTTTCCGCCGCGCCAGATTGGCCCCTTCATGTCGGAAGTGCTGACGCTGGGCTTTCCCGACGAGGAAGGAGCCGTGGTGCTCGGCGCCATCGAGCGCAAGGTCCCGGACGGCGGGCGACTGTTCTAAAATTGGCGAGCAGGCTGCCGTCATCCGCAGTTGTCTGCGCTGCAGCCGGCGGATTGATCAAACTCGACCTCGCCGAGCGCAGCGCCGCCAGGAGGCCCGGGCAGGCGCATCATAGCGCCGCTGCAGCCGGCCGGATTGAGGCGATGGCTGCGGGCCGAAATGCGCCCAAAATGGTTCCGACCGTTGCGGCTGAGAGCACCAGATGGAGGACGTCGAACGGCCAGGCGAGTCCGAAATGCAACAGCATGAGGCTCAAGAAGGAAGGCGGCGCGGCATCCGCGGGGATCAGGATCAGGCCTGCGGCCAGGACCAGCCCATATTTGAGCATGGCAACTATTGCGAGAACGATGAGCATTATGGCGACGAAACGCAGGTGATTGCCGTGGAGCGCACGCCAGCACCCGATTGGATCAAACGATCCCGTCCAGAGAAAATCGCCGACAAACAGATATGTCCAGGCAAGCACGAAACCGCCCGCGAACAGGTTGAAGACTCCCATCGCCGACACCCAGGGCGTGATGTCCTCAGGACTGAGCGGCAGGTCATGTGTGGCCAGCAGGCCGGCGACGAGCAGTCTGTGCTCGCCGGCGACCGCAAAGCCGCTAAGAAGCTGGACGGCCGCGAGAAGCAACGCAGCCAAGAGAATCCGCTGGCTAAGCTCAAAGCGTATGCCCGGGATAGCGAAGCGTCTAGTACTTTCAATGCCGCGCCGAACAACGACACGGCCATGCTCGGGCGCGTTTGCCATGTGATCCAGAACGAATGCAAAGACCATCGCTGAGAACGGCGCGGCAACAATCGCGGAAAGCCAAGTCCTGGAGTCAAAGCCACGCGATAGAAGCCAGGCGGGCACCTGCTCCGGATCGGCAAAAAGAACAAGCGCAAGCGCCGCCAGACAGAGCGCCGTCAGAAAGCAGGGAAACCAGGCGGCCACGAAGAGCGGCCAGGCATTCGCACGGCAATAGCCGAGCACCCTCGCAACGGTCTTGCCGATGCGCAAGAGGCGACGCGTTGGCAATACGGCAGGCAACTCGTCCAGCGTTGACATCGGCGTCAATCCCGCAGCGAACTACACATGCAGAATAATGCACTGCAATTAACTATAGCGCAAGCTCTCGCTAGGCGGCGTGTTACCTAGCTAGGCTTCCGTATCCTTTCTGTGTCGCCAAAAATATATAAAACTGACGAAAACAATATTATAAAGAGACTTCTTTCATCCGCAAGAATGCCAATCCCGAGAATTAAGTAAGATATTATCTGATATACAAAAGACATAACCAGGTTTTTAAAATTCCCCCTCTTGTCCCAAGTAGATATCATGCAAATCAATATCACTAAAACAGGCAAAATCAACAATAGCCAGTGATTGGTGCGAATGGAATAGGCAATAAAATAAATCAAAGATGCTATTAAAAGCGCCGCCACCTTCCAACGAAAATTATTAATTGCAAGGAGGGCAGGCAAGCGCAGCTCCATCTAGAGACGGTGTAAAGCGGAGAAAATCTAAACCTTCGGCCCCCAAATTGAAAATGAAATCATCGGTATTGGTGTACAAAAGACTCAAAGAGGCAGTGGGATTGATTTAAGGGAAACGTCGCCGGCGGCACAGGTATGTGAAGGGGCCCTATCAGGCGGCCAGCTTGCGCGGCATCCCCAACGCTTCCTCGACGGCGTCGAGGAACATTTCGGCGCAGGCCTTCCAGCTGTAGCGCATGGCGCGCTGGCGCGCCTCAGCGCGGTCGATCTGAAGCGCCTTGAGCGCGGCCTCGCCTAGGTCCTCGGACACGGCTCCGCCGACGCCGTCACCAACGATATCGATCGGTCCGGTCACCGGGTAGGCGGCCACCGGCGTGCCGCTGGCCAAAGCCTCGATGATGACGTTGCCGAAGGTGTCGGTGCGGCTTGGAAAGACGAAGACGTCGGCCGATGCGTAGATTTCCGCCAGCTCGTCGTTCGGGCGATGACCGAGGAAATGCACCATTGGATAGCGGGCCTTGAGCTTCGCCAGCTCCGGCCCTTCACCGACGACCACCTTGCTGCCGGGAAGATCGAGATCAAGGAAGGCCGTCAGGTTCTTTTCGATCGCGACGCGGCCAACGCAGAGGAAGACGGGGTGGGGGAAGCTCGTGTCCTTGCGCTTGTCCGGCCGGAAATGATCGGTGTCGACGCCGCGCGTCCAGGGGCGCAGCTTGTTGAAGCCGCGCGCTGCGAGGTCGTCCGAAAGCGATTGGGTGGCGACAAGCGTGCCCTGTCCGGAATTGTGGAAGTCGCGCAGCCAGTTATAGGCCCAGCCCTCCGGCACCGGCAGGCGGGCGCTGAGATATTCGGGAAAACGCGTGTGGTAGCTGGTGGTGAAGGGGCGGCCGGCCTTCCGGCAGTAGCGGCGCGCCATGATACCCAGAGGCCCTTCGGTGACGATGTGGATGTGGTCAGCCTTGCGTGCATCGATCAGCCGCGCGACATGGCCGGGAGTTGTCAACGCCAGCCGAATGTCCGGATAGGTCGGCAGCGGCAAGGTGCGGAAGATGTTCGGCGTCAGGAAATCGACCTCAACGTCGAAGGATTTCAGCGTCTCGGCAAGCCGCTCCAGCGTGTGGACCACGCCGTTGATCTGCGGCCGCCATGCATCGGTGACCATCAGGATGCGCATGACGATCCTTCGCAGAGATTCATGAGCGCGCCGGCACGGTGGCGAAACGGCAGCCAGGCAGCGGCTCGCGCTTCGCTCCAGCGCACCCTAGCA
>NZ_RZSL01000368.1:0-6236 GCF_003997355.1 Mesorhizobium sp. M1E.F.Ca.ET.041.01.1.1
GCCATATATTCGAGCTGGCCGCCGCCGATGGTGCCGAAGATCGCCGATGCCGAGACGAGCATGAAGGCGCCGGTCTCGCGCGGCGTCGAACCTTTCGTCGCCGCGACCTCGACCAGCGCGACCCGGCCAGCCTGGCCGAGAAACGCCTTCAGGCTTTGAACTTTCGAGTTCATCGTCTGCATTCCTAATGCCGAAATATAGAGTTTTTCGGCCTGAATTGCACGTTTTGGCCCGTTCAGGCCGGCTTTGCGGCTTCCTGCTTCAGCCTTTCGATCGCCATCAGCACCCGTTCCGGCGTTGCCGGGGCGTCGAGGCGCGGACAGATTTTGTGGTCCGCGACACTTGCCACGGCATCGGAAAGCGCGTGCAGCACCGACATGCCGAGTGGGAAAGGCGGCTCGCCGACTGCCTTGGAGCGATGCACGGTCGGCTCGTTCGCTTCGGACCAGTCGGCCAGCTTGATATTGAAGATCTTCGGCCGGTCGGAGGCGAGCGGGATCTTGTAGGTCGACGGCGCATGGGTGCGCAGCCGGCCCTTGTCGTCCCACCAGAGTTCCTCGGTGGTGAGCCAGCCCATGCCCTGGATGAAGCCGCCCTCGATCTGGCCGAGGTCGATGGCGCGGTTCAGCGAGCGGCCGGTCTCGTGCAGGATGTCGGTGCGCTCGACCACGTACTCGCCGGTCAGCGTGTCGACCGACACCTCCGAGCAGGAGGCGCCGTAAGCGAAGTAGTAGAAGGGACGGCCCTCGCCCTTGTCGCGGTTCCAGTGGATCTTCGGCGTCTTGTAGAAGCCCGCCGCCGAAAGCTGAATGCGCGCCATATAGGCCTGTTTGACCAGATCGCCGAAGGGTATCTCCTGGTTGCCGATGCGGACCCGGTTGGGCAGGAACAGCACCTGATCGCGTGGCACCTGGTACTTTTCCGAGGCGAAGTTGGTCAGCCGGTCCTTGATCTGGCGGGCGGCGTTCTGCGCCGCCATGCCGTTGAGGTCCGAACCCGAGGATGCGGCGGTGGCCGAAGTGTTCGGCACCTTGCCGGTGGTGGTCGCGGTGATCTTCACCTGATCGAGATCGATCTGGAACTCCTCCGCCACGACCTGCGCCACCTTGAGATAGAGACCCTGCCCCATCTCGGTGCCGCCGTGGTTCAGGTGAACCGAACCGTCGGTATAGACATGCACCAGCGCGCCGGCCTGATTGTAGTGCGTGGCGGTGAAGGAGATGCCGAACTTGACCGGCGTCAGCGCCAGCCCGCGCTTGATGAAGCGGCTGTTGTTGTTGAATGCGCTGATCTCGCGCCGGCGCCGCGCATAGTTCGAGCTTGCCTCCAGCTCGGCGACGATGCGCTGGATGACATTGTCCTCGACCGTCTGGTGGTAGGGCGTGATGTTGCGGTCGCCATTCGTGCCGTAGAAATTCTTCTTGCGGATCTCGAGCGGATCCTTGCCGACGGCAAAGGCGACCTCGTCGATGACGCGCTCGGCGCCGACCATGCCTTGCGGGCCGCCGAAGCCGCGGAAGGCGGTGTTCGAGACCGTGTTGGTGTAGAGCGGCGCCGACTGGGCGTGCACGTTCGGCCAGAAGTAGGTGTTGTCGCAGTGGAACAGCGCGCGGTCGGTGACCGGGCCGGACAGGTCCGAAGAGAAGCCGCAGCGCGCCGCGAACATGAAGTCGACGCCGAGGATGTTGCCGTCGTCGTCGAAGCCGACTTCATAATCGATGAGGAAGTCGTGGCGCTTGCCGGTCGCGGTCATGTCGTCGTCGCGGTCCGGCCGGATCTTGACCGCGCGTCGATGGCGTTTGGCAGCGATGGCGGCGAGCGCCGCGAACTGGTTGCCCTGCGTTTCCTTGCCGCCGAAGCCGCCGCCCATGCGGCGGATTTCCACCGTGATGGCGTTGCTTGGCACGCCCAGCGCGTGGCTTACCATATGCTGGACTTCGCTCGGATGCTGGGTCGAGGAATAGATGGTGACGTCCTGGTCTTCGCCAGGGATGGCCATGGCGATATGGCCTTCGAGATAGAAATGCTCCTGGCCGCCGAGGCGCATCTTGCCCTTGAGCCGGCGGGGCGCCGCCTTGATTGCCGCGGCCGCGTCGCCGCGCCTCAGCGTCAGCGGCGGGGTGACGAGCTTGCCTTTCCTCGGGTCGAGCTCGGCGATGTCGGTGACGAAAGGCAGCTGCCTGTATTCGACCTTGGCCAGCCTGGTGGCGCGCCGTGCCTCTTCGCGCGTCTCGGCGATGACGCAGAAGATCGGCTGGCCGAAGAACTCCACCTTGCCGTCGGCGAGCACCGGCTCGTCATGACGTCCGGTCGGCGAAATGTCGTTCTCACCCGGCACATCCTTTGCCGTCAGCACGTCGACGACGCCGGGAGCGGCGCGCACCGCCGAGAGGTCCATCTTGGTGATGGTGGCATGAGTCGCTGTGGAAAGACCCAGGCAGCCATGCAGGATGCCGGCCGGCTCCGGCATGTCGTCGATATAGACCGCCGTGCCGCTGACATGCTTGTGCGCGGAATCATGCCGCTGGTCGCTGGCGACACCACCCGAGATCTTCTGCGCCTTGAGATTGGGGACGTGCTTGGTCATCAGGCAGCCTCGTAGCGTGAGACCTGGAACGGCGCCTTGGTGCCGGTGGTCTCGACAAAGAAGCGCAACAACAGGTTCTTCGCCGCGAGCGCGCGATACTCGGCGGTCGCGCGCATGTCGGTCAGCGGCGTGAAGTCGCTGGCATATTCGGCCATCGCGGCTTCCACCGTCGCGTCGCTCCAGGTCTTGCCGATCAGCGCCTTCTCAACCGCCGTGGCACGCTTCGGCGTGGCCGCCATGCCGCCATAGGCGATGCGGATATCGGCCACAGAGCCATCCTTGGCCAGGGTCAGATAGAAGGCGCCAAGGGTCGCGGTGATATCCTCGTCGCGGCGCTTGGTGACCTTGTACACGGCAAATCTCGTTCCCTTTGCCGGGACAGGCACGTGCACGGACTCGACGAATTCGCCAGGCTGACGGTCCTGCTTGCCGTAGGCGATGAAGAAGGTCTCGAGCGGGATCGTGCGGCGGGCGTTGCCCTTGCGCAGCGTCAGTTGCGCGCCGAGCGCGATCAGCGGCGGCGGCATGTCGCCGATCGGCGAGCCGTTAGCGATGTTGCCGCCGACGGTGCCCATGTTGCGCACCTGCTCGCCGCCGATGCGGTCGACCAGCGGTCCCAACGCCGGGATGCGCTTGGACAGCGTCTCGAAGGCCTCGGTGTAGGTGACGCCGGCGCCGATGGTGATCATTCCATCGGCCTCCGAGATCGTGCGCAGGCCGTCGAGGTCGCCGATGAAGATCGCCGGCGAGATGTCGCGCATATGCTTGGTAACCCATAGGCCGACATCGGTCGAGCCGGCAACGATGGTGGCGCCCGGTTCCTTTTCGAGCACGGCGGCGAAATCGTCGACATTGGCCGGCACGATAAGCCGCTGCTTGCCAGAGCCGACCTCGACCCTGGCGCCGTCGCGCAGCGCTTCCAGCCGCGCGGTGATCGCCTTGCGTTCCACCGCCAGCGGATCCTTCGCTGCCCTGCCGTAGCTCGAAATGGCGCGGGCGGCGCGCATGATCGCCTCGTAGCCGGTGCAGCGGCAGAGATTGCCCTGCAGCGCCTTTTCGATCGCCGCATCGGAGGGGTTGGGCGTCCTCATCCAGAGCGCGTAGAGCGACATGATGAATCCCGGCGTGCAGAAACCGCATTGCGAGCCGTGGAAATCGACCATCGCCTGCTGCACCGGATGCAGCTTATCGCCGTCGCCGCGCAGATGCTCGATGGTGACGACATGGGTGCCGTCGAGCGAGCCCATGAAGCGGATGCAGGCATTGACGCTTTCGTAGACCAGGCCTTCGGCGGACAACTTGCCGACCAGCACTGTGCAGGCGCCGCAATCGCCCTCGGCGCAGCCTTCCTTGGTGCCGCGTAGCGAACGGTCGAGCCGCAGCCAATCGAGCAGGGTTGCATCGGGCGCGACGTCGGTCAGCGCGATGTCGGTGCCGTTCAGGATGAAGCGTATCTCGTTGCGGGTTTTGGTATCGGCCATCTGTCAGCTCCCGCGATAGGTCGAGTAGCCGTAGGGCGAAATCAAGAGCGGCACATGATAATGCCGTTCCTCCGCCATGCCGAAGCGGATCGGCACGGTGTCGAGGAAAGCCGGCTGCGGCAGGCTGACGCCTTGCCCGCGCAGATAGTCTCCGGCGGCGAAGACCAGCTCATATTCGCCGGTGCGGAAATCGGCTCCCGCAAGCAGCGGCGCGTCGCAGCGGCCGTCATCGTTGGTGGTGACGGTCTTCAGATGCGTGCGGGCCTGCCGCTCGATGCGGAAGAGCTCGATCGATAGGCCTTTTGCCGGCCTGCCGGTCGCGGTGTCGAGAACGTGGGTCGTCAGACGCCCGCCATCGGCTTTCGACGTTTCTGCCACTGGCCGCCTCCCATCCCGGTACAAACGTTTTCAGGTCAATTGTGCGCCAATTAAAGGCGATGCATAAGTCCCGGTCGAGCGGAGTGCGGCAAAAAGCACTTTCAAAAATTTTCGGGGGAATGCTGGCGCACTCCTTTCGATATCTTCATCCCAACAATCGGGCAGGAGCGATCATGCGTTACGAACGGGACATGCGCGGTTACGGGGCCAATCCGCCGGATCCGAAATGGCCCGGTGGCGCCTATGTCGCAGTGCAGTTCGTCGTCAACTACGAGGAAGGCGGCGAAAACTGCGTGCTGCACGGCGACAAGGCTTCGGAAGCCTTCCTGTCCGAGATCGTCGGCGCCGCCCCCTGGGTCGGCCAGCGCCACTGGAACATGGAATCGATCTACGAATATGGCGCTCGCGCCGGCTTCTGGCGGCTCTACCGGCTGTTCACCGAAGCCCAGGTGCCGGTGACCTGCTACGGCGTCGCCACGGCACTGGCCCGCTCGCCCGATCAGGTCGTGGCAATGCAGGAGGCCGGCTGGGAGATCGCCTCGCACGGGCTGAAATGGATCGACTATCGCGACCACGCGGCTGAGGACGAGAAGCGCGACCTCGAAGAGACGATCCGGCTGCATTACGAGGTCACCGGCGCGCGGCCGACCGGCTGGTACACCGGCCGCACCTCGGTCAACACCGTGCGGCTCGCCGCCGAGGAAGGCGGCTTCGACTACGTCTCGGACACCTATGACGACGAATTGCCCTACTGGTTCGACCGCGAAGGGTTGGAGAAGCCGCAGCTCATCATCCCTTACACGCTCGACGCCAACGACATGCGCTTTGCCACGCCGCAGGGCTTCAACTCGGGCGACCAGTTCTTCGCCTATCTGAAGGACAGCTTCGACACGCTCTATGCCGAGGGCAAAGCGGGGCGTCCTCGGATGATGAACATCGGCCTGCATTGCCGGCTGGTCGGCCGTCCGGGCCGCGTGGCGGCGCTGAAGCGCTTCGTCGACTATGTGAAGTCGCATGACAAGGTGTGGCTGACCCGGCGCGTCGACATCGCCAAGCACTGGCGCGAGACGCATCCTTACCAGGCGCCGGCTTTGCGGCCGTCGCGGATGGAGTTCGAGGCCTTCGTGCATGCCTTCGGCGGCGTGTTCGAGCATTCGCCCTGGATCGCCGAGCGCGCCTACGAGCTGGAGCTTGGGCCCGCACATGACAGCGCCGGCGGCCTGCACAACGCGCTCTGCCGCGTCTTCCGCGCGGCGACGGAGGCCGAGCGGCTTTCGGTGCTCAACGCCCATCCCGACCTTGCCGACAAGCTGGCGGCGGCCAAGCGCCTGACGGCGGAATCGGCCAAGGAACAGGCCTCCGCCGGGCTCGACGCGCTGACCGACAAGGAGCGCGAGCTGTTCTCGAAACTCAACGCCGCCTATGTCACCACCTTCGGCTTCCCCTTCATCATCGCGGTCAAGGGCAAGACCAAGGACGAGATCCTGGCCGAGTTCGAGGCCCGCATCGGCAACAGCCGCGGCGTCGAGTTCGAAACCGCCTGCAGGCAGGTCGAGCGCATCGCGCTGCTTCGGCTGAGAGACATGCTCCCCCAATAGGCTTCAACACATGGATATGATGGAAATGGCCGAGCGAACCTACTACGCGCCGCATGGCGGCCATCCCGGCCAGAACGAGCTTTTGACCGGCCGCGCCGTCTTCACCGAAGCCTATGCGGTCATCCCCAAGGGCGTGATGCAGGACATCGTCACCAGCCCGCTGCCGTTCTGGGACAAGACGAGGGCATGGAT
>NZ_RZSL01000369.1:0-6207 GCF_003997355.1 Mesorhizobium sp. M1E.F.Ca.ET.041.01.1.1
CCGCGCCGCCCGCAACGTCGACTGCAGGGTCATTCTCTACGCCGACCAGATCACCGGCTCGATGGAACGGGCGATGGCGGAGACCAACCGCCGCCGCGAGAAGCAGATGGAGTGGAACGCGGCCAACGGCATCACGCCGGAATCGGTCAAGTCGCGCATCGCCGACATCCTGGACTCGGTCTACGAGAAGGATCACGTGCGCGCCGACATCTCGCAGTTCACCGACGATGCCGGGGCCATGATCGGCAACAATCTGAAAACCCATCTCGAGGCGCTCGACAGGCAGATGCGCGACGCCGCCGCCAATCTCGACTTCGAGAAGGCCGCCCGTGTCCGCGACGAGATCAAGCGGCTGCGCGAGATGGAGCTTGCGATCTCCGACGACCCGCTGGCGCGCGAGGTGGAAAGCCAAAGTCCCGCCTCTGGCCGCGAGAAGGGCAGGCACAACAAGGGCGTGGCCAGGCACCGTACGGCCGAGGAACAGGAGCGCTTCCGCAGGCTCGACGAAGCACGCGCCGCCGAGGAAGCGGCCAGGGCGGCCCGCCCCAACATGTTCCGCAAGCCGCATCTCGACAAGATGGGCGCAGACGGCGCCGAGCCGGTGAAGAAGCCGCTCTTCGCCAAGCCGTCGATCGACGATATGGGTCCGGGCACCGACATGCCGACGCCGGCCGGCGCCGTCTCGCGCTCGCTGTTCAAGAGACAGTCGGCGCAGGAAGCGCATGGCTCCGATTTCGGCATTCCCGGCGACCGCACCAAGCCTCTGTTCCGAAAGAACTCGCTCGACGAGATGACCGTGCGCCGCACGGAGAAACCCGTCGAAGGAAAAGTGCCGGCCAAGCCACGGCCGGTCTCGCCGGAGGCGAATGCCGGCAGAACCGAAGCGCGCGACGACAAGCCCATCGTGCGCCAACGCTCAGGCATCGGTTCTTACGAGGATCCGGCTGACGAGCGCCGTCAGAAACGGCGGCCGAGCAAGACGGGGCGCCCAGGGCAGTAACGACATCGCTACGCCACTAGGCGGGAAGGAAGCTGGCCCATCAGCCTCCGCTTGCCATGCGCACGCGCAAACGCTAGGCGACGGTTCCGCCTTCGCTCTTCAATCCCGCCCCCGCCGACCATGAAACCCAGAGACATCGCGTCCTATGTCTTCCTGGCCCTAACCTGGGGGCTGTCCTTTCTTGTCCTGTTGAAAACGGTTCAGGCCTTCGGCTGGATCGGCGCGGTGACGTTGCGTGCCTTGATCGCCGGCGGCGCGCTGTTCCTGCTGGCGATGGCCACGCGCCGGCGGCTCGACTTCAGCGCCGGCTGGCGCCACTTCGCGGCGGTCGGTGGCACCACGGTCGCCGCCCAGCTGATCGGGCTTTCCTTCGCCACGCCGCGTATCGGCACCGCAATGGCCGCCATCCTCGTCGCCGCCATCCCGCTCTTTTCAATGATCCTCGGCCAGCTATGGGGCCTGGAGCGCATCACGCTGCGCGGACTGTCGGGGCTGGTGGTCGGTGCAGCCGGCATCGGGCTTCTGGTCGGCTTCCCGGCAGTCCCGGTGACGCCGTCTTTCCTCATCGGTTGCGCCGCTTCGCTGTTCAGCTCGTTTTCGGCGGCCTTCGGCAGCAACTATGGGAGCCGCCACCTCCGCTCGGCCGGTTCGCTCGAAGTCACCAGCGCGGCTTTCCTTTTCGGCGGGCTGATGACGTTGCCCTTGTTGTTCTTCGTACCGGTGCCGGCAATGCCGCGCGCCGTCGATCTCCTCTATCTCGCCATCCTGAGCTGCGTGATGAGCGCGCTGACCTATGTCGTCTATTTCCGTCTCGTCGCGAGCATCGGCGCCACCAGGACGATCAGCGTCGAATTCGCGGTGACGGTGGTCGCGGTCCTGGTCGGCACGATGCTGCTCAAGGAGCCGCTCTCGCTCGTCCAGGGTTTTGGCGCGGTCGCGATCATTGCCGGCTGCATGCTCGTTCTCGACCCTTTTCCGAGACGGGCCAAATCGCTGCCCCAGGCTGCGCCCTTGCCATCGGCCACGCCTTTGGTGTAACCCCTGCCCATACTCGAACGTCTGGAAAGGAGGGCTGCGTGTCTATCGATCACCACCGTCAGCGCGGCCCTGTCTGTGCCCTGCGAGCTTGCTTGCAGGGCTGACCAGGACGGTCCGGGAATTTTCCCCGCTTCGATTTTTTGGTCTGCCCTTCGTGGTGCCGCTGAGTTTGGCCTGATGGCCTGCCGGCGCACCGTCAAAGTGCATTGAGCCGCGCTCCGGCAAGACCAGAGAAATCGATATGGCCCTGATCAGCCTCAAATCCCTCGGCGTCACCATGAGTGCGCCGCTCTTTTCCAATCTCGATCTCACCATCGGCGCCGGCGATCGGCTCGGCATCGTCGCCGCCAACGGCCGCGGCAAATCCACGCTTCTCAAATGCCTGGCCGGTGAGTTGGACGCCACGACCGGCGACATTACCCGATCGCGCGGCCTGCGCGTCGGCCATGTCGAGCAATCCGTCCCCGAGGCGCTGCTCGACCGTGGCTTCCATCAAGTGGTCGCCGATGTCTTGCCGCCCGAACAGCGCGACAGCGAACACTGGCGCGTTGACGTGGTGCTGGATTCGCTCGACGTGCCCGAGGATATGCGCGGCCGGCCGATGCGCGCCTTGAGCGGCGGCTGGCAGCGGCTGGCGCTGATCGCCCGCGTCTGGGTTACCGATCCGGACGTGCTCCTGCTTGACGAGCCGACCAACCACCTCGACCTTGTCAAGATCGGCCTGCTGGAAACCTGGCTCAACGCGCTGCCGCGCGAGGTGCCGGCGATCATCGCCAGCCACGATCGCGCCTTCCTCGATGCCACCACCAACCGCACCCTGTTCCTGCGCCCGGAAGAATCGCCGGTATTCGCGCTGCCCTATTCGCGCGCCAGGCAAGCGCTCGACAAGGCCGACGCCTCGACGGCGCGCCGGTTCGAGCGCGACATGAAGGTCGCCCAGCAGTTACGCAAGCAGGCCGCCAAGCTCAACAATATCGGCATCAATTCGGGCAGCGATCTGCTCACGGTGAAAACCAGGCAGCTCAAGCAACGAGCCGAGAAGCTGGAGGATGCAGCCGTGGCCGCACATCGCGGGCGTTCGGCCGGCGCCATCCGGCTGGCAAACCGCGGCACCCACGCCAAGGTACTGATCACGCTGGACGACGCTGCCGTGGAAACGCCCGACGGCACGCTGCTGTTCAGGACCGGCAAGCGCCATATCTGCCAGTGCGATCGCATCGTGCTGCTCGGTCGCAACGGCGTCGGCAAGTCGCGTTTCATTGCGATGATCCGCGCCGCCATCGCCGAACCTGGGACCGCGCAGAACATCAAGGTGACGCCGTCGACCGTGCTCGGCTACAGCGACCAAGCGCTGTCGGGTATCGGCGGCGACGACACGCCGCTGGCGATGGTCTCACGCCGCTTCGAGGTCGGCGAGCAGCGCGCGCGTTCGCTTCTTGCCGGCGCCGGCGTCGCCATCGAGATGCAGGAGAAGAAGATCGCCGCTTTGTCGGGCGGGCAGCGGTCTAGGCTGATGATGCTGGTGCTCAGGCTCATCAACCCCAATTTCTATCTCCTCGACGAGCCGACCAACCACCTCGACATCGACGGCCAGGAAGCACTGGAGGAGGAACTGCTCAAGCATCAGGCGAGCTGTTTGCTCGCCTCGCACGACCGCTCCTTCATCCGCGCCGTCGGCAACCGTTTCTGGCTGATCGAGAAGCGGCGCCTGACCGAAGTCGACAGTCCGGAAGCGTTCTTCCGCTCAGTCGCCGAAACGGGGTGCTGAGACCATCGCAAGGCCGGCTCGCTACGGGCCGGCCTTTCGGGCGCAAGAAAAAAATCAGGCGATCTGTCGGATCGCCGATCGCCGCTGCGTCCTTGGGATGCCGACGCGATGGTGCCGGCATCAACCAGGGAGAGTTCATCATGTCGATTCTGTCATCCATCGGCCGCATCGCCACCCAATATGCGGAGGCGCGCGCCCGCTACCGCAGCGAGCGCATGCTGCTTTCGCTGCCGGCCGAACTGCGCAAGGACATCGGCTTTCCGGAAATTCTCGACACGCGCGACAGCCGCCGCACGGCCACCTTCTCGACCAAGGTCATCTGAAAGGACCCGTCAAGCAGCGCGAGCATCACCCGGCTTCGCCGGTTGCCTGGCCTGCCCGGGTCCGGCCTCAAAAAATTCCGCCGCCCGTGTAGGATTGCGGTCGCCTCGTCCGTCTTTTGATCGCAAGGCCAAATCAACCCTCGAAGAGGAACACGCGAAATGACCGACCAGACCCCACCCCGCGCCAAGGTGCTCGGCGGACTGACCCCCTATCTGCAGGTCGACGGCGCCATCAAGGCGGCCGAGTTCTACAAGAAGGCTTTCGGGGCCGAGGAGGTCTTCGCCTATCCGCCGGACGACCAGGGCCGCACCATGCATATCCACCTCTATGTCAACGGCTCGACGCTGATGCTGGGCGACGCCTATCCCGAGCACGGCCATCCACATCAGAATGCGCAGGGCTACGTGCTTCAGCTCCATCTCGGCAGCGACGATATCGACACTTGGTGGCAGCGCGCGGTGGACGCCGGCTGCGAGGTCGTCACGCCGCTGCAGGTGATGTTCTGGGGCGACCGCTGGGGCCAGGTGAAGGATCCCTTCGGCGTCGCCTGGGCGATGAACGCCCCGGTGAAATGAGCTGGACGTCTACCTCTCCCCTTGTGGGAGAGGTCGGATTGCCCCGATTTGTCCTTCACAAATCGGCTGGCAATCCGGGTGAAGGGTACGTGGCGCCAAGCTGGAACACCCCTCATCCGTCTTGCCGCTTCGCGACAAGCCACCTTCTCCCACAAGGGGAGAAGGAAGATCCTCACCAGCAAAGGAGCTCACCATGTCCTATGTCGATGGCTTCGTGCTCGCCGTGCCGAAGGCAAATCTCGATGCGTACAAGAAGATGGCCGAGAATGGCGGCGCCGTGTGGATGGAGCACGGCGCCCTTGCCTATGTCGAATGCGTCGGCGACGACGTGCCTTACGGCGAGCTGACCTCGTTTCCGCGCGCCGTGCAGGCGAAGGACGACGAAGTCGTCATCTTCGCCTGGGTGGTCTATGAATCCAGGCAGAGCCGCGACGCTGTCATGGCCAAGGTGATGGCCGATGAACGCTTGAAGATGGACTGGTCGTCAATGCCGTTCGACGGCAAGCGCATGATCTTCGGCGGCTTCCAGCCATTCATCGAATTGTAGGCGCATTGCCATCACTTCGTCATCCTAGGGCGGAGCAAGGAGCGAAGCGACGCGCGCAGACCCTAGGATCCATGCCGTGACGTTAAGGCGTTGAAACGGTTGAAGAATTCTGCTCCGCCGCACCTTTCGACAAAGGTCACGGCATGGATCCTCGGGTCTTCGCGACGCCGCTCCGCGGCTGCTCCGCCCGTGGATGACGAAGCTGAGAGGGCTTCGGCCAACCGGAGAACAGTGTGCTAATTCAGCCTATCGAGCAGCGGCTTCAGCCTATCGCCATAGCGCTTCCACAGATCGACCGAGCCTTGATACATCGGCTGGCGCACCTGCGCGGCGGACGCCGTCCGCACGGGGCGGTCGGTTTCGTGGAAAGACAGCACCTTGTCGTCCCAGGGCAGGCCGAGATGCGCCATCAGCGCCCTTGTCTGCCCCTCCTGGTCGGTGACGAAATCCTCATAGCGCACATCGTGCACGACGCCCGGCAGCACCTTGTGCCAATGCGCCATGATGTCCGTATAGAGGTTATAGAAATCGGCGAGCTCGCCGAGATCGTAGCCGTAGCGGTGGCTGTCGCCGCGGAAATGCACCTTGAAGATCGACAGGCACGTGGCGGCCGCGTCGCGCGCGCAGTGCACGATCTTCGCCTTCGGCAGCATCATGTGAAGGAAGCCGACCAGAAGGAAGTTGCCCGGCATCTTGTCGGTGACATGCCGGAAGCCCGGATAGCGGCTGTGCAGCATATCGAGATAGGCTTGGCCCGCCTCGGCGAAGGCCTTGTCCGGCATGCCGGCTATCCCCCGGGGAAAGCCGCCAGGCATGTTCATCGGAAACTGCTTGCCGACCGCCGTCTTCAGGATGCTGAGCTCGCCCGCGCCAAAGACTTGGGGATGGCTGGCGATGATCTGCTCGACCAGCGTCGTGCCGGAGCGCGGCATGCCGACGACGAAGATCGGCGTAT
>NZ_RZSL01000036.1:0-22272 GCF_003997355.1 Mesorhizobium sp. M1E.F.Ca.ET.041.01.1.1
ATGGCGGATTTATCTTCAGTCTTGGTCATGGTGGCGTTCCTTCGCGGGAATCGGTGACGTGAACAATCACCAGCCTGCCATGACCGCCCTCTCGCAGCGAATTTGCAGAACTCTCAGCACACTACCCGGCCCATTGCGGTCATTTTAGATTATGGCTTCAAAGGCCGCGTATGTTTGCAAAGGACGGGGTTAGCTAAAGTCGACTGTATTGCGTCACGGGACCATACGGGACGATACGGGAGGATTTCTGATTTTCGTCCGCGAGAAACTCAATAAAATCAAAGATTTTTATACATCCTCCGGGCCCACCATGACCGTTATTTATCAATGACTTAGTGCATATTTCTTGCTTCCGTTAGCCAGATCCAGGGTGGCGAACTCCGCGCATTGCTTTGATTTTGTTGACTTATGGCGGGCTCCTGAGGCCCACCAGACGAAGTGGAAGGGGATCGCGGCGACCGGCGGCCGAGCGCGTCCTCCTGCGATACGCCGTCCACTTTGATTGTCGTTTCTAGATCTGCCGATACAAATTTCAGCAATTCAGTCTGCGACGGGCCCTTGGGCTCACTCCAATTCAATCGTCCCCTCAATGCCTGCCTTCCTCGCTGGGAAGGAACCTTTGATCCAATCCGCGAAGGCCTGGGCGGCAGCGGACGGGATTGATAGCCGGGGAAGCAAGAGGTGAAAAGCATGACGGATCACGGGCCTGGCATTGACGGGTTGAATGAGCGTCCCGTTCGAGAGGAATCTCTGAACCAGCGGCGGGCCGATCAAGGCAAATCCCTGACCTTCGAGCGCGGCCTGAACCAGGTTCGTATAGGAATTCACGGTTATTCCGGCCTTCGCTCTTGCCAAATCGAGTCCGTGAACACGTAGCCAAGTCGACCACCTGGTATGTTCGTCATATGGACCTTCCAGGTGAATGAGGGGATAGGTCAGGAGTTCGGACGGCTCGAGCATCGTGCCCGCGGGAAGAAATGTATTGGCGCAGGTAGGACTTATCTCTTGCCGAACAAGGAATGTCGTCTCGGCGTCATCAAACGGTGGGGAGCCGTATCGGATCGCGAGGTCCATGTTGTCCTCGAACTGCAAGTTGCTGTCTGAGACGATAAACCTCAGTTCGATGTCGGGGTGGATCGCCCTGAACTCACCGAGTCTCGGTGATAGCCAATAGGTCATGAAACCCGGCGTGGCGCCAACATTGACGACGTTGGTGTCGGAGCGCCGGCTGATTTCGAGCGTCGCGCGCAGCGCTCGTTCAAGGACCTCGGAGATGGCGCGGTGATACCTCTCTCCTGTCCTTGTCAACCGAACCGAACGTTGCAGCCGTTCGAACAGCGGCACACCGAGAAATCTCTCCAGGGCATGAATCTGCTGGCTGACCGCGACACGCGAAACGTTCAGCTCCGACGCCGCTTTGGTAAAGCTAAGCTGACGTCCGGCGGCCTCGAAGGTGATTAGAAGATTGGGCGGCGGCAGCTTGTGGCGAAGTTTTTGCATAAAGCCCAGCTTACCCATTGCGTAGGAATTAAGCAACTTGCCAACTGTCCGCCGGGACGTAATCTGCCTCCTGCTTAATAAGCCGAAAAAAGACCTGATCGCGCGCCGCGGGGAGGCAGCAGCAATGCCGCTCGCCGCGAATGGTCAGGCATAACTTCGCCAAAGGGGAATGAAATGAAATCTCTTCTTGCAGCAGTCGGCATGATCGGCGCGAGCTTTCTGGCAGGCGCATCGCCCGCCAGCGCCGCGTGTGGCACGGTGACGATCACCGAAATGAACTGGGCCTCGGCCGCCGTGGTGACCGCCGTTTCGAGCTTCCTGATGGAGCAGGGCTACGGCTGCACGGTGAAGAAGGTGCCGACCTCCACGGTTCCGGCGCTCACTTCGCTCGCCGAAACGGGACAGCCCGACATCCTGACCGAAGTCTGGCCCGGCGTCGCGGATATCTATTACAAGCTCGGGAAGGAGGGCAAAATCGTCAAGGTGGGCGACGTTCTCTCCGACGGTGGCGTCGATGCGTGGCTGATACCCGATTATCTCGCCGAAGCCCATCCCGAGTTAAAGACGCTCGACGGCATCCTGGCCAACCCGAAGCTCGTGGGCGCCCGGTTCAACAATTGCCCGGTCGGTTGGGGTTGCCGCACCTCGAATGACAACCTGATCAAAGCCTTCGAACTTGAGAAGCATGGGATCGAGGTTTTCAACCATGGTTCAGGCGAGACGCTTGCTGCTTCGATCGCCGCGGCCTACACCGCGAAGGAGCCTTGGTTCGGCTACTATTGGGCTCCCACGGGGGTCCTCGGAAAGTACAAGATGGTAGAGGTCGACATGGGGCCCGTCGACAAGGACAAGGCGAAGTGCAACGCCACGGCCAATTGCCCGACCCCAGGCAAGACCGGTTGGCCGAAGGCCACGGTTTTGACCACGATGTCGAAGCCTTTCTATGACAAGAACCCTGAACTGGTCGCGCTCATGAGCAAGGTGAGCTTCACCAACCAGATCATGAACGAGCTTCTTGCCTGGCAGGAAGACAAGAAAGCAACCGCCGACGAGACAGCCGTGTATTTTCTGACAAAATACAAGGACGTTTGGCCGAATTGGCTGTCCGAGGACGCCAAGGCGAAGGTTACCGCCATCGTGAAGTAACGTTCCGGGTTCGCGGGCAGATACTGTCTGCGAACCCATCGCCGTTGTTGTGGATCCTGGGTTTCGAGATGGCATCGCGCTGCGCGCCAATCCGACACCAGACTGAAGGCGCCCCATGGCTTTTTACGACGGACTTTTCAATCAGCTCGGACTTCGTGGGTGGTGCGATGCCTCGGACACCACAGGTCCGATGAGCATGGCCGAATTGCTCAAGAAGAGCAAAGAAGCCAATGCGGGCGGGCAGGCTCCGGCGGACGCTCCGTTCCCTTCGCTCGACGCACTGCATGACGCCTGTCGCGCCGTGCCGCGCACCAGGGACCTCACTGCCGGCATCGAGAGCAGCTTCCTCCACGTGCGGGTGGCGTTGAAGACGGTGCTCGATCCGCTGACGCAGCCACTGTCATGGCTTCTGGATTTCTCACTCAGGGTGGTCGAAGTCGTCCCGTGGTGGGCGCTGGTGATCGCGCTTCTGCTGCTTGTTTATTTCGTATCCCGGTCATGGTCCATCCTGGTCCTGGTCGCCACGACTTTGTTGCTCTTTGGCTTCATCGACCACCTTCATTACGCGCTGCAGACGATGGCAATCGTCTTCACCTGCACGTTCATCTGCATCCTGATTGGCATACCAATCGGCATACTGATGGCGAAGAGCAACCGGTTTGAGCGGCTTTCGCTGCCTGTCCTCGATATGCTGCAGACGCTTCCGTCCTTCGTTTACCTCATTCCACTGATCTTCCTCTTCTCGGTCACCGAGTCGAAGCTCTACGGGATTGCCATCATTCTTTATGCCGTCGTTCCGGTAATTCGGCTCACGAACCTCGGCATCCGTATGGTTGACGGCAATGTCGGCGAAGCCGCAGATGCCTTTGGCATGGACCGCTGGCAGAAGCTGGCGAAGGTGGAGATGCCGCTGGCGCTTCCGAGCATAATGGCGGGCGTCAATCAAACAATCATGATGGCGCTTTCGATGGTCGTGATCGCATCTCTGGTGTCGGCTCCGGGGCTGGGCGTCCTCGTCCTGCGCGGCATCAACAACCTCGAACTAGGCGTCGGACTGGTCGCGGGCCTCGGCATCGTGCTCTTGGCCATCAATTTCGACAGGGTGAGCAAGGCCTCGATGGCACGCGTCAATGGAACGCTCCAGCCCCGGGGAGAAAGCCGTTGACCGAGCAACCGAAGATTTCCATCCGGAACCTGTACAAGATCTTTGGTACCGATCCGCAGTCCATGGTGTCCAAGGTCCAGGGCGGTATGAGCAAGGCCGAGCTTCTGGAGAAACACAACCATGTCATTGGGCTTCAGGACATAAACGTTGACATACGCCGCGGCGACATCACCGTGATCATGGGTCTTTCGGGTTCGGGAAAGTCTACGTTGATCCGCCATCTGAACGGCCTCATCAAGCCTACCGCCGGCGAAATCCTCCTCGACGGCATCAATGTGGCGGGCCTCGCTGGGGCAGCGCTCCGGGAGCTGCGCAGGTTTCGGATGTCGATGGTGTTCCAGAACTTCGCTCTGATGCCGCATATGCGGGTTCTCCAGAACGTCGAGATGGCGCAACGCGTCAGAGGCGACAGCGCGTTGGATGCCCATCACAACGCGATCAAATGGCTGGAGCGGCTCGGCCTCAAGGGGTTCGAGAACCACTATCCGCACCAGCTCTCCGGTGGCATGCAGCAGCGCGTGGGAATCGCGAGAGCGCTGGCTTCCAATTCCGATGTCATGCTTATGGACGAGGCGTTTTCAGCGCTTGATCCTCTCATGCGAACGGACATGCAGAACCTTTTGCTCGAACTTCAGGAAGAGCTTTCCAAGACGATCGTCTTCATCACCCACGACCTGGATGAAGCGCTCAAGATCGCCGATTACCTGGTGATCCTGAAAGACGGCGTGGTGGTCCAGCAAGGTGAGCCGCAGAGCATCATCCTCAATCCAGCCGACGCTTACATCGAGAAGTTCGTGAACGACATAAATCGGGCACGCGTGCTCCGTGCGGAATCTGTGATGGTGCCGGGTATCATCGTCAAGTCCGGCACATCGGGGCAGGTCGATGTGGACGACAATCTCGAAACGGTGATGGCGCGTTCGCAAGGCGATCTCAGCAAGACCTTCGTCGTCGTCAGGGACGGCATTCCGGCCGGGTTGATAAAAATGCAGGACGTCTTCACGGCATTGGTCCCCCGGCATGCCCTTCCGCCGGCGGCCGCAGGAGCAATCAAAGAGGCACAGAGATCTTGAAGTATCTCGACCATTTCTACGTCGACGGCCGCTTCGTTCCTGCAAGAGACAGGCCGCAGAGGGTCGTCATCAACCCGGCGACGGAAGAACCCGCCGGAAGCATCGCGATGGGCACAACGGAGGACGTCAACGCGGCAGTCGTAGCTGCCCGGAAAGCCTTCGGCACCTATGGTCACTCTTCGCGCGAGGAACGCCTGGAGATGCTTCGGCGCGTGCTTGCGCTGTTCGATGAGCGCGCCGAGGAGTTTGCGCAACTGACGACACTCGAGATGGGCGCGCCGATCACATTCGCGCGGCAGGCCCAGATCGCCGGGTCGAGGGCGCACATAGCCGATACCATCCGCATTCTCGAGCACTACGAATTCGAGCGGCTGGCCGGCCGGACGCTGTTGGCGTTCGAACCGGTCGGCGTCTGCGCTCTCATCACACCATGGAACTTCCCGGTTCTCCAGATCGTCACGAAAGTAATGCCGGCGCTGGCGACCGGCTGCACGATCGTGCTGAAGCCGAGCGAATACGCGCCGATCAGCCCGATGCTGTTTGCCGAAGTGCTCCACGATGCCGGCGTGCCGCCCGGCGTCTTCAACCTGATCAACGGTGACGGGCCCACGGTCGGCGAAGCGATGTCGAGCCATCCGGATGTCGACATGGTGTCATTCACGGGATCCACCCGTGCAGGCGTTCAAGTCGCAAGGAACGCCGCCGACACCGTCAAGCGTGTCCATCAGGAACTCGGCGGAAACTCCGCCAACATCCTGATGCCGGATGTCGATCTGGAGCCGGCCGTGACCAAGGGAGTTCTCGGCGCTTACCGCAACGCGGGCCAGTCATGCACCGCGCCGACGCGCATGCTCGTGCCTCGGCAACTGCACGACGAGGCAATCGGGATCGCGAAGCGGGCGGCCGAATCCGTGATTATCGGCGACGTGAACGACGAGGCTACCATGCTCGGCCCGGTGATGAACGAACGACAGTTCGAGCGCGTCAATTCTCTGATCGAATCCGCGGATCGGGAAGGCGCAACCCTCGTGACCGGCGGGTCCGGCAGGCCGTCGTCGCTGAACCGAGGATATTTCGTGAGGCCGACGGTGTTCGGCCATGTGACGGAGGAGATGACCGTGGCTCGAGAGGAGATGTTCGGCCCGGTTGTCAGCCTCATCCCCTATGACAGCGTCGATGAGGCGATCGAGATCACCAACGACACTCCCTATGGCCTCGCCGCTTATCTGCAATCGAAGGATCTCGGCGCGGCCAAACGCGTCGCCTCGAAACTTCGCGCCGGACAGGTGATGATCAACCACCCGGCCTGGGATGCGTCCGCGCCGTTCGGAGGCTTCAAGCAGTCGGGCAACGGTCGCGAATGCGGGGAATTCGGTTTCGAGGCATTCCTCGAGGTCAAAGCGATTGGCGGACTTCATGAAGGCTGAGCCAAGCCGTTCCAGCATTCGAGCTCAGCGCACCGCGGCGACAAGCGTTCCCACGGCCGCCGCGATCCGCTGACGCAGTCCCTCGGTCGGTTCGTTCTCCGGCCCGAAATCGTGGTCCAGCGCATAGACAGACCCGGGTACGACGACCGCTCGAAAAAAAGCAAACAAGGGTCGAAACTGGTGGTCGATCATCAATTCGTGGCTCGGTGCCTTGGCGGTCGCGGCGACCAGAACCGGACGCTCGCGAAGAGCGTTCATGTCCAGCACATCGAACAGATGCTTCAGCAGGCCTGTGTAGGATGCCTTGTACACCGGTGACCCGACCACGAGTGCATCACATGTTTCGATCGCCATCCAAATTCTGTCGATTTCAGGCGGCGCGTTCTTCCTTCCAAAAGTGGCGCCAAGGGACGGTCCGGCATCCACCAGGTCGAAGACCTGGGAGCCCCAATTCAATTCTCTCGCCGCTGCGTCGACAATCGTCTCCACCATTCTCCGGGTCTTCGAAGGGCGGCTGAAATTACCGCTGATTCCGACTATGGTTCCCATTGAGCCAGCCTCCTTTCCGCTGTGTTTCGCGTCCGTCACAGCCCGGCCGCGGTTGACGACGCGATCGACGTTAGCCGAGCAGAAAACGACCATCGCGGATCTATTGCCGCCAGGTAGACCAGTGCGCTCCGCGGCAATGGACCGGTCGAGCGCGTTCAGTCATACCATGCGTCCCAAAGATGCGCGCGATCCAGCCCGTCCGAGAGAAGGAACGTAGGCACTTCGTGGGCGCTGCGTTCGCATCCGCTGCGGGGAGACGCCATGGAATGCCTTGTAGCACTTGGCGAAATGGGACCCTGAGACAAAGCCGCACGCTACGGCCACGTCGATGATGGCCATGTTTGATTGCAGGAGCATCAGCCGTGCTCGATCCAGTCGAAGCTCGAGAAAGTAGCGGGAGGGAGATGTCGCGAGCTCTCTGGCGAAAAGACGCTCCATCTGCCTACGGGAAAGGTTGATGTGCCTCGCCACCGCCGTGATACCCGTCTGATCCGCGATACTGTCTTCCATGAACTGAACGGCCGACAGCACAAGCGGGTTAACGCTGCCCAGTGTCCTCAACGGACTGGGCTGCCGTTCAAACGGCTCCCTTATACGGTCGACAATTGCCTGTTCGCATATCGCCAGCGCCACTCGTCGGCCGCAGTCCTTTTCAATAAAGTGGAGCATCATATCGAAGGAGGCCGTCCCGCCAACGCAGGTATGGATGTCGTCGTCGCTTTCGACGAGGCCGCTGCCGACAATGACAGACGGAAACGTCTCTCTGAAGATTGGAAGGTTCTCCCAGTGGATGGTGCAGCGCCTCCCAGCCAACATTCCAGCATTCGCGAGGATGTGCGCACCTGTACAGATTCCCGCCACGGGAATGCCGAAATTCCGGCTTTGGCGCAGCCACCCCGCGACAGATTTGTCCACCGCATGCTCGACGTGCCAGCCCGTGCAGACCACGATCATATTCGACCGCTCCGCTCGTGTGCTCGAACGCTCTGCAGCAACAGAGCGATCAGGTGAAACCGACAATCCGCAGCTGGATCGCACGGGGTTACCGTCCACGGTGACGATCCGCCATCGATAGACTTCTTCCCCCATGACCGCATTCGCCAAACGCAACGCTTCGATCGCGGACGCAAACGCAAGCATGGTGAATTCGGGCACGATGTAGAAAACGAAGGTCTTTGACACGGGCTCTTTGGTCATTTGTCAGATCACTCGAAACTGGAGCGGCGGTCATGCTTCCGTGCCCCAATCACCTGTCAAATCATGCCGTCGCGTAGGCGGCTTGTTTCTGAAGGATCAGATCGGCGCCTTTCTCTCCGATCGCCATGCTGATGGCATTGAGATTGCAGCTCGGTATCTGCGGGATGATGGAGGAATCGACGACGCGCAGGCCCTCCACGCCGATGACCTTGAGGTCCGGTGTCACGACGGCCATCGGGTCGATGCCCATCTTGCATGTGCCGCACGGATGGTAGCTGCCGCTCGCGTTCTCGCGCATATAGGCGATCCACTCATCGTCCGTTTGCACATCCTTGCCAGGCTTGAACTCGCCGGTGACGTATGGCGCGAACGCTCTCGAGTTCAGCGCGGCGCGGGCTATCCTGCCGCCAGCCATCAACGTCTCGATGTCGTAGCGGTCGCTCAAAAGGTTCAGCTGAATCTTGGGCTGTTCGTATGGGTCGGCCGATCGCAATTCGAGATAGCCCCGGCTTCGCGAATTGTTGACGTTGGGCTGGAGATTGATCGCGGCCTCCTTCTGCATCTCAATGCCATCATGGGTGTAGTTCGCCGAAAAGGCCCCGAAATGGTACTGGATGTCGGGATATTCGAGTTCTGGTCTGGTCCTGATGAGACCTACGCCCGTGTAGGTGTAGGTGGCGTAACCTGAGCGGTCGAGGAGGAACTGAGCGCCGTATTTCAGTTTTCCCAGGAGGTTGAACTCCTGGTTCGCGGTCTTGACGTTGACGTAGGCCTTCACTTGCGTGCTGGCATGCTCCTGGAGGTTCCGGCCCACGCCGGGGCTGTCGTGCAGCACTTCGATGCCGTGCTCCCGAAGCTGCTCCTGCGGACCGATGCCGGAGAGCATCAGGAGCTTCGGCGAATTGACCGCGCTCGCTGACAGGAGGACCTCGCCGACGCACTGCTCAATCCGCGTCTTGCCACCGGCATCGAACTCGACGCCCGCCGCGCGGCGTCCGTTGAACACGATCCTGCGCACCACCGCGCCTGTTACGATCCTCAGGTTAGGCCGCTTCTTGATCGGGTCAAGGTAGCCTCTGGCCGCGCTGAAACGAGTCCCCATGTGCTGCGTGACATGGATGATGGCCGCGCCGTCGGTGGGTTCGGCGTTGTAGGCGGGATTGTGCGGATAGCCTAGTTCCTTCATGGCTTCGACGAAGACGTAGGCAAGCTTGGGAGGCTTACGGACAGCGCTGATGACAACCGGGCCGTCCTTACCGTAGATATCGGTCACGCCGTCCCTGTTGCCCTCGACCTTTTTGAAATAAGGCAAGATTTCGTCATAGGACCAGCCCCGGTTCCCCAGTTGCGCCCAATGGTCGTAGTCGCCTCGGTTTCCGCGGACATAGAACATCGCGTTGATCGAACTGGAGCCGCCGAGTCCCTTGCCACGGGGCATCATGTCCCGGCGGTTATTCCGGGTCGGATCCGGTTCGGTCATGAACTTCCAGTTGGTGCGCTCGTCGGCCATCGCCTTGAACGCCAACGCGGGCATGATGATGTTCAACCTCTTGTCGCTGCCGCCGGCCTCCAGCAGCAGTACTTTTGTCGACGGGTCAGCGCTCAGCCTGTTGGCGAGCACGCAGCCCGCCGAACCCGCACCTATGACAATGTAGTCCCAGTTCATCATCTCGCCGGTCGGTTCTGGGAAATCAGCTTCGAGAGAGTTCGGAGGGTGGCGCGAATGTCCGCCTCCGGTATGCCCTCCAGCTGATCTTTCTGGAAATTCTGCCAACGCGTCCGGATCGCCTCGCGCCTATGCCGCCCGGCTTCGGTGAGGATCAACTGGCCGTCGGCCGAGCTGACGAGCATCCCGCGCTCAACAAGCGTGGCCAAGGCGTCCTCCGTGTCCCGCTGACCGAGATATGTGACCCGCGCCACCTGGTCCGTCTTCAGGCCCGGCATGTCGTATACGCAGGCAATCACCCGGGCCACCGAGATATCGAGACCTTCGGCATGGCGGTGCTCGTCGAAAACGGCCGAAAGGAGATGGTGCGCTTCGAATATCTGAGGAATGATCGTTCCCTCGGTGGAAGTCTCGGGCGTCAAGCCGCCGACCTCAGGCGATGGCGAAACCTCCGGGTGAGAGTAGGCGACGCTGTACTGGCCTTGGGCAAAAAGCAGCGGCTCCCCCTCGAAGCGACTGGCGCGGCGCACAAGACCGATCAGGATCGTATGGTCGCCGCCTTCGACCTGCGAGTAGGTTTCGCACTCGAAGTGCGCCAGACAACCGTGAAGCAAGGGGGAGCCGAACTCGCCAGTCGACCATGAGGCATCCGCGAACTTGTCCTCGACCTTGCTCGAGAAATGTCTGGAGACATTCATCTGCGTCGAGGCGAGGATGTTTACGGCAAAGCGCTTGCTGTTCGTGAACAACGGATAGCTGCGTGAGGCGCGACTAATGGACCAAAGCACCAGCGGCGGATCGAGTGACACGGAAGCGAAGGAGTTGACGGTGACGGCGGCCCGCTGCTCTTCCATCTCCGTGGTGATGATCGCAATACCTGTCCCGTAAAGGCCGAGACACCTGCGGAAGAGACGGCTATCGTTCGCTGGATCGCCCTCCTCGATCGGCTGGCGAGCGGCGTCCTCAGTAAAGAGCGTGTCTTGGCTGGTGTTCGTTTGCATATCCGATTCTCGTCCAATCAAACTTAGCTGGCGAGACGCTCATCCAAGGGAGGCTTGCCCTCGTAGCGGCTGGCGGGAACCGGGAGGCCGAGATTCTCGCGGAGAGTTCGTCCTTCATACTCATCGCGGAAACGGCCGCGTTTGCGCAGTTCCGGCAGAACCAGTTCGACAAAGTCGTTGATGCCGTGTGGGAGAAGGCTCGGCGTTATGTTGAAGCCATCGGCGGCACCCTGTTCGAACCAGGACTCCATCTCATCGACGACGTCGGCCGCGGTTCCGACGATGGTCTTGTGCTCCTGGGCCATGCCGATCTTCTTGTAGAGCTGACGTATTGTCAGGCCCTGCTTCTGGGCGAGGTCGTAGTACATCTGAGCGCTGCTCCTGAGGCCGACCTTGTCAAGGTCCGGCTTTGGCACCGGGCCGTCCAGTGGCAGATGCGAAAGATCGCCAAACGATCGGTAGAGCATCGAAAGGCCAACGATCGGATCGATGAGCGCCTCGAGCTGTTCGTATTTCTCTTGCGCTTCCTCGCGGGTGCGGCCGACGATGGGTGTCAGGCCGAGCATCATGAGGAGGTCGCTCCTCTTGCGACCAAAGTGCTCCAACCTGTCCTTGACGGAAGAATAGTAGTCCTGAGCGGACTTGAGGTCGTTCTTGGCCATGAAGACCATGTCGCAGTACTGGGCCGCGATCTGCTGACCGGGCTCCGATACGCCAGCCTGCACCAGGATCGGCCGACCCTGCGGCGAGCGTCGGACGCTCAACGGTCCGCGGACGGAGAAATGCTTGCCTACGTGGTCGAGGACATGCATTTTCTTTTCGTCGTAGAAGACCCCGGATTCCTTGTCGAGAAGAAACGCGTCCTCGTCCCAGCTGTCCCAGAGACCGGTGACCACCTCGACGAACTCGTGCGCGCGCTCATAGCGGGTGTCGTAATCGAGTTGCTTGCTCATCGAGAAGTTCCAAGCCTCCTGATCCGACCAGGAGGTCACCACATTCCAGGCGGCGCGGCCTCCGCTGATCTGGTCGAGCGAGCCGTATTTGCGCGCAATATGATAGGGCTCGTTGTAGGTCGTCGACGCCGTGGCTACCAGGCCGATGTTGCGGGTAAGAGGGGCCAAGGCTGAAAGGAGCGTCAGCGGCTCCAGTTCCACGTTGTGGCGCGATCTGCACATCGATCCCTTGGGCTTGTCGTCCAGCCGGACGCCTATACCGTCCGCCAGGAACAGCATGTCGAACTTGGCGCGTTCGGCTGTCTGCGCCACTTCCAGAAACGATTGGAAGAGAGAGGCGCCATCCGCCGGTACATCCGGATGCCGCCACGAGCCAACATGGTATCCCATGTACCGCATGGAGAGACCGAGCTTCATCTGCTTCTTGTTCATAAGGAAAACCCTCCGTTGGCATGCGTGGCGGCGGCGATCTGGCGATGGCACGACCGGCGGACATGCTCTTGTTGAGGGCAACTTCCGACTTCGGCCGGACATTGTAAACGCCGAAAAAACTGCCGTTGTTGTTAAGCGGAGCTTACGCCTGGCATGGGCAGAAGTTCTAGAAATATGAGGAAAATCCTACAGCCAGATTTCTCGACCATTGCACCAAGTCAAGTGGGCGCTGGAACAAGAGGTCGCGCCGCTTTCGACGCCAATCCAGCCAGCCTGAAATGTCGCTTTTCGGCATACCACAGCGCAAAGCCGACAGTCCGTTTACGGCCCCAAACGGGTCGCTGCTTTTGTGCAGCAGGCGGCTTGCGACTTTTGCCCTAGGTGTTAGGGGCGCGCCGGGATAGCATGTGTGCGGATTGGGAGTGTGCGATGACAGAAGTCTCGATGCGCCGGGCGGACTTCATGATGGTCCTCGCCTATGCTTCGGACCTTGCCACTGGCCATTCTCGCGACTTCGCGCTGAAATCCTGCGTGCTTGCGATGCGGATCGCCGAGCTTGCCGGCCTTTCCGATGAGATTCGGCGCAATGCCTACCACCAGTCGATGCTGCGCTATGTCGGCTGCAATGCCGACACCGACCTTCTGTCGGCCACCTTCGGCGACGAAATCGCGCTCCGTCAGGATCTCGTCGGTCTCGACATGGGCAACCGTGCGGAACTGGGCAGGGTCTTCGTGCAGGCCTTTAAGCGGCTCTACTACGATCTCGATCCCGACGCGCAGGCCAAGGCAATCGAGGCCGCGATGTCGCAGGCGCTTACCGTGGCCCGCCCGGTCCTCACCGCGCATTGCGAGGTAGCGCAGCGGATCGGCGAGCGGCTGGGCCTGTCCGACGAGATCCGGCGCAATCTTGGACAGATCTACGAACGCTGGGACGGCAAGGGCCTGCCGCGCGGGCTGAGCGGCCAGGACGTCCTGCCGGCCGTGCGCCTGATCACTTTGGCGCAGGATGCCATTGCGCTCAGCGATGCCGTGGGCATCGACGCGATGGCCGAAACCATCGCAAGCCGGGGCGATGGTCCATACGAGGCGGAACTGGCCCGGCTCGTCTCCACTAACGCCACGGCGCTGATGGAAGGCATCGGCGCGACCGTCGACCGCGAGACGATTTTGGCGCTGGAGCCCGATCCGCCGGTGACGCTGGACGAAGCGGCTTGTGACGAGGCTTTCCTCGCCATCGCCGACATGATCGACATGCGCATGCCGTTCACGCAAGGCCATTCGCGGATGGTGGCGGAACTGGCCGAGGGAGCGGGGGCAGGGATCGGGCTGCCGGCCGCCGACGTCCGCGCGCTGCGCTGGTCGGGCTGCATCCATGACATCGGCGAACTGGTGGTGCCGGTGGCAACCTGGATGCGCAACGGTCCGCTGTCGGTCCGTGAGCGGGACGCCGCTCAGCTGCACGCCTATTACGGCGAGCGGGCGCTGGCCTCGTTCGGTCGCCAGGGCGATGCTATGGCCGGGCTGGTGCTTCGCCATCACGAACGCCTGGACGGATCGGGCTATCACCGCAAGGTCAGTGGTTCCGACCTGTCGCCGGCGGCGAGGATCCTGGCGGCCGCCGAAGCGTTCCAGACGTCGCGGGAGGAACGGCCGCACCGCAAGGCGTTATCCAGCGACGCTGCGGCGACACAGTTGCGCGCAACTGTTCGTGACGGCTGTATCTGCCCCGACGCCGCCGAGGCCGTGTTGTCCTTCGCCGGGCAGCCGTCGCGCCGGGCGCCGCCCCGGGCGCTCGGCGGCATGACGCCACGGGAGATCGAGGTGCTGCGCCTGATCGCCGCCGGCCTTACGGCGAAGGAGGCGGCGCGGAAGCTGGATATCTCGCCCAAGACCGCGGACCATCATATCGAGAGCGTCTATTCCAAGATCGGCGTGACCACACGCGCCGCCGCCGCGCTCTATGCGGTCGAGCACGGCCTGGTCCGACCGGGCGAAACGCAGGCATAGGGAATACACCCCATGTGCGCCCGCCGCGAGGCGCGCATCGTGATCGTGTCGACGACCAATGGTGGCCGCGACCGACAGGAGGGCAATCCAATGCTGCTTGCAACGACGAAGGTGGCGGACGTCGACCGCTTCATCCGTATCTTTTCGACCAAGGGCGCCGACAAGCGCCGGCTGCACGGCTCGAACGGCGCAACCGTGTTCCGCGACCCCAGCGAGCCCGACCGCGTGTGGGCGATCTTCGACTGGGATGCGGAGGGCTGGAGGAATTTCGTGTCGGATCCGGAGGTCCCCGCGATCCTGCAGGAAGCCGGCCATGTCGGCAAGCCGCAGGCGGCACTGCTGCTCGGCCACTACGACGCCTGACCTCCGCGCCGCGCGCCGCCTGCCATCCGGCAGCGGCGCCCCGGAAACACCTTGGAAGCAGAACCGAAGAAAACCCAGAATCGGAGAATCAAATGGATCAGAAACCCATCAAGATCGGCCTTGTCGCCGAACTCACCGGCCCGTTGTCCTTCATGGGCATCGCCAACGCGAACCTCACCACCATGCTCGTTGACGACATCAACGCCAAAGGCGGCCTCCTCGGCCGGCCCGTGGAGCTCATAGTCGAGGACGGCGAGACCACCGACAGCGTCGCCAAGGTAAGGACTGCCAAACTGATCGACGTCGACAAGGTCGACCTGGTCGTCGGCGGCATCTACAGCTCGACCCGCCTGGCCATCAAGAGCGAGGCGGTCACGCGGGGCCGGACGCTCTACATCTACACCGAGCAGTACGAGGGACAGGAAAACGATCCCTTGATCTTCTGCACGGGTCCGGTGCCCGCGCAGCAGGTGGAACCGCTGATCCCATGGCTGATGAAGAGCACCGGGGCGAAGAGGTTCTATTTGCCGTCGGCCGACTATATTTGGCCCCACCTCTTGAACAAGGCGGCGAGCCGGGTGGTGCGCGCCAATGGCGGCGAGATCGTTGGCGAAGAGTATTTTCCGCTCGACACCGTCGATTTCCAACGGACGGTGCGGCAGATCATGGCGAGCGGGGCCGACGTGGTCTTCAATACGATTGTCCCGCCGGGTCTGACGCCGTTCCTTGAAGAACTGCACAGGGCCGGCTTTGGCAAAAGCGGAGGCAAGATCATCTGCACGTACTTCGACGAGAATTTCTTCAATCTGGTGCCGCCCGAGCAGATCGAGGGCCTCTACAGCTGCCTCGACTACTATCAGGAACTCGACGATCCGTTTGGCCGCGCGCTCCTGCGGCGCTACAGCGACCGGTTCCCCGGTAGCGCGATGCTGACTGCGGGCAGCGGCTGCACCGGCCACTTCCGGGCGATCAGGATGTGGGAAGCGGCGGTGAACGAGGCCGGCACGGTCGAGCGCGACGCGGTTATCCGGGCGCTCGATCACGCTCGGGTCAGCGAGGGACCGGGCGGCCCGGCGGAGATGGTTCCCGGCCAGCATCATGTTCGAATGAATATGTACATTGCACAGGCACAGGGCGGTCGATTCCGGGTGGTGAACAACTTGGGCCCGATCGATCCCAACGAGCGCGTGCTTACCGAAAAATTGCAACTGAGCAATGGGGGGTAAACTGCGAGACCTCGATTACTGTTCTTCCAATCGGCGAGGGTGGCTAGATGATGCCCGCGCCATCCACCTTCTCGCAACGGCCAGCAACGACGTTGCGCCAAAATGGGGATCGCCAGCTGAATGGCACCTTCTGGCTGATTCGTGACCGAACCGAACCGTCTGCTACCGGCCCCATTTCGGCCGCAGAGATCAGCTGCCGCGTCCTGAAAGCAGACATCGCAAGCGAGGACTCCGGAGGTCGCGGTTGCGCTACTCGGCAGCCGTCTCCGATGGCGCCTCTGCCGGCCCCGAAGGCCCGGCCTCGGCACGGGGTTTGCGCCGTGAAAACAGCGACCTGAGCGTGACGTAGAACACCGGCGTCAGGAACAGGCCGACGAAGGTGACGCCGAGCATGCCGGAGAACACCGCGGTGCCGAGCGACTGGCGCATTTCTGCGCCCGGCCCCGTTGCGATCATCAGCGGCACGACGCCGAGGATGAAGGAGAAGGCGGTCATCAGGATCGGCCGCAGCCTGAGCCGGCAGGCTTCGACGGCAGCCTCGGCGGCCGACAGGCCGCGTTCCTGCGCCTGCCGCGCGAATTCGACGATCAGGATCGCGTTCTTGGCGGCAAGCCCGATCAGCACGATGAGGCCGATCTGCACGAGGATGTTGTTGTCCAGCCCTCGGAAAGTCACGCCCAGCAACGCCGCGAGCACGCCGAGCGGCACCACCAGCACAATGGCGAACGGCAGCACCCAGCTTTCATATTGCGCCGCCAGCGCCAGGAACACGAACAGCACCGACAGCCCGAAGATATAGACAGCGGCATTGCCGGTGTTGCGCTCCTGATAGGCGAGCTCGGTCCATTCATAGGAGGTACCCGCCGGCAGCGTCTTTGCCGTGATCCCTTCCATCAATGCCAGCGCGTGGCCCGTGGAAACGCCGGGCGCGGCGTTGCCCTGCAGCGGCACCGAGACGTACATGTTGTAGCGCTGGACCAGCGCCGGGCCGGTGACGTCGCGGATCTCGATCAACGTGCCGAGCGGAACCAGCGCGCCGGTCGCCGAGCGCACCTTCAGTTTCAAGATGTCGGCGCGATCGAGGCGGAACGCCTGGTCGGCCTGCGCCCGCACCTGGTAGACGCGCCCGAAAGCGTTGAAGTCGTTGACGTAGGCGGTGCCCAAATTGATCGACAGCGTCTCAAAGATGTTGGGGATCGGCACGTTCAGGATGCGCGCCTTGTCGCGATCGATCGCCAGGAAGAATTGCGGGCTCGACGCGGAGAACGTGGTGAACACGCCCGTCAGCCCCGGTGTCTTGTTGGCCTTGCCGGCGATTTCGTAGGCAAGCGCCAGGATCTGCCGCATGTCAGCGCTGTTGCGCTCCTGGATCTGCAGCTTGAAACCACCGGCATTGCCGACGCCGCGGATCGGCGGCGGCGGCAGTGCGATAATGAAGGCTTCCTTGATGCTTTGCAGGCTGCCGAACAGATTGCCGATGACCTTGGTCGCCGACTGGCCGGCCTTCAGCCGCTCGTCGAACGGCTTGAATCTGGCGAAGATCACGCCCTGGTTGCTGGCGTTGGTGAAGGTCGCGCCGGAGAAGCCGGCGAAGGCGACTGCGTAGTCGACGCCTGGCGTTTTCTGGATGATCTGCGACGCCTGCTGGATGACCGCATCGGTCCTCGACAGCGAGGCGCCGTCCGGCAGCTGGACGACGACGATCGCATAGCCCTGGTCGAGCGACGGAATGAAACCGCGCGGCACCGTCTGCACCATGTAGACGGTGGCGTAGATGAGGGCCGCGAAAACGGCCAGCATGGCGGCGATCGTCATCCACGAGCCGACCAGCACGCGAATGATGCTCGAATACCAATGGGCGACCCTGTCGAAGCCGCGATTGAAGCCGTCGGCGAGCGCCCGTCCGAACCGCGCCAGGAAAAAGCGCGGCGGCGCCGCCGCGGCGTGGTGCGGCTTGAACAGCAGTGCGGCCAGCGCCGGCGAAAGCGTCAGCGAATTGAATGCCGAGATCGCCGTCGACACCGCGATGGTGATCGCAAACTGCAGGTAGAACTGCCCAGAAATGCCGGGGATGAAGGCTGTCGGTACGAACACGGCTATCAGGACCAGCGAGATCGCGATGACGGCCGTTCCGACTTCGTCCATGGTCAGGTGCGACGCCGGATTGGGCGCCAGCCCATTGGCGATATTGCGCTCGACGTTCTCGACCACGACGATCGCATCGTCGACGACGATGCCGATCGCCAGAACGAGGCCGAACAGCGTCAGCATGTTGAGCGAGAAGCCGGCGGCGTAAAGCACAGCCAGCGTTCCGATCAGCGACACGGGGATCGCCACGATCGGCACGATCGCCATGCGCCACGATTGCAGGAAGACGATGATGACGATGATGACCAGCAGCATCGCCTCGAGGATCGTCTTGTAGACCTCATGGATCGACTCGGCGACGAACTCGGTCGGATTGTAGACGATGTCGTAGCTCAGCCCCTTCGGGAAGTCGCGGGAGAGCTCCTTCATCTTGTCCTGGATCTCCGCGGCTGCGGCGAGCGCATTGGTGCCCGGCCGCTGGAAGATGGCGAGCGCCACCGCCGGTTTGCCGTTGAGATAGGAGTTGGTGACGTAGTCCTTGGCGCCGAGCTCGATGCGCGCCACGTCCTGCAGCGAGATCAGGCGGCCGTCGTCGGTCGATTTGACGATCACGTATCGGAAGTCGCGTGCGTCGTTGAAGCGGCCTTGCGTGGTGACCGTGTACTGAAACGCCGTGCCAGTGCCGGTCGGCGGCGCGCCGATCGAGCCGCCCGACACCTGGACGTTCTGGTCGCGCAGCGCCTGCACCACATCGCCCGAGGTCATCCCCAGGGCGGACAGTTTTTCCGGATCGAGCCAGATGCGCAGCGAATATTCGCGTTCGCCGAAGATGATGAGGTCGCCGATGCCGTCGAGCCTGAGCAGTATGTCGCGCACCCGCGAGCGGGCGTAGTTCGAGACGTAGAGCTGGTCGTAGGTATTGTCGGGCGACAGCATGTGCACGACCATCATCAGGTCGGGCGAGCTCTTGGTGGTGGTGATGCCGAGGCGGCGGGCTTCTTCGGGCAGGCGCGGCTCGGCGACCGACACGCGGTTCTGCACCAGCACTTGCGCCTTGTCGAGATCGGTGCCCAGCTTGAAGGTGATGGTCAGCGCCATCGCCCCGTCGCCCGAAGAATAGGACGACATGTAGAGCATGCCCTCGACTCCGTTGATCTCCTGCTCGATCGGCGTTGCCACGGTCGCCGCGACTGTCTCGGCATCGGCGCCCGGATACTGCGCGCGAACGACGATGGTCGGTGGCGCGATCTCGGGATATTGCGCAACCGGCAGCTGGGTATAGGCAATCCCGCCGAGGATCAGCAGGACGATCGAAACGACCGATGCGAAGATTGGGCGGTCGACGAAGAAATGTGCGAACCTCATTGCTGCAACCCGGCGGTCTCGGTCTTGGGCGGCAACGTCACCATCTCGACCTTCACTTTGGTGCCGGGCCTGGCGTGCATCAGCCCGTTGACGATGATCGTCTCGCTGCCGGTCAGGCCCGAGCGGATCACCCGGTAGCCGTCGAGAAGCGGGCCGGTGCGCACGGGCTTCGCCGACACCATCCCGGCCTCATCCACCAAGAACACGATGCGGCGATCCTGATCGGCGCCGATCGCTTCGTCGGGCACCAGCACGCCGCTATGCGGCAGCGACCCCGGCACGTTGATGCGCCCGAACATGCCTGGCTGGAGAATGCCGTCGGCGTTGGGAAACTTCGCACGCACCCGCATGGTGCCGGTCGCGTTGTCGATCCGGTTCTCGGCAAAATCGAGCCTGCCTTTGAACACCGCCTCCGCGCGGTCGGCGACACGAACCTCCACATCGAGCCCGCCGGCGCCTTCCTGCATGCTGCCGCCACGCGCCTTCGCGTCGCGGGCGTAGCTGAAATACAGGCGCTCATCGACGTCGAAATAGAAGTCGATCGGATCGCGCGTGACAATGGTCGTCAGCAAGGTGGAATCCGGCTGCACGAGGTTGCCGACCGACACCAGCCGGCGGTCGATGCGGCCGGACAAGGGCGCCTTGATCTCGGTGAATTCCATGTTCAGGCTGGCCGTCGTCAGCGCAGCCGTCGCGCCCTGCATCTGCGCCTGCGCCGAAAGGTATTCCCGGCGGCGGTCGTCGACCGTCGCTGTTGAAATATTGCCGGTCCTGGCGAGTTCGTCGGCGCGATCCAGCTGCATCTTGGAGAATTCGAGCAGACTCTTGGCGACGTCCACTTGCGATTTGGCGGCATCATAAGCCGCCTGGTACGGACGCTGGTCGATGGTGAAGAGCAGGTCGCCCTTGTTGACCAGTGCGCCGTCCTGGAAGCTGACCTTGTCAAGATAACCGCTGACGCGCGAACGGATGGCGACCTGGTCGACGGCGTCGAAGCGCCCGACGAACTCGTCGTCTTCGACGATTTCACGCACCACCGGCTTGGCCACCGTAACCACGGGTAGCTGCTGGTCCTGCGCAAACACAGTGCTGCTGAACGCCATGCCGAGCAGGAATGCCGCCGACACGGCCGCGCGGGCAAGCCAGCCGGCCGATCGACGGGGTCGCCCGCCCGCGTCGCGATGCAATTGCCCATTCCCTGGGGTGTCCATTTGCGTCCCCGCTCGCTGGACCCGGAGGTCGGTTGATCCGCTTCTACGCTAAGGCTTGTCGTCGAGATCAGAGCACTGCAGTGTTGTGCATGGCAACATGATCATTTTCCATGTGGGCTGAAATGTCCACCCTGTGGCTGCCCCGCCGCCCGTCCTCGTTGCCGCCAAGATGGGGCGCCAGCGGAATGGCACCTTTCTGGCTAGTTCGTCCCAGAACCGGACCGTCTGCTTCCGGCCCACTTTGGTCGTTCGACAATTCGCGTAGCTATGGCTGCTGAGGCGCCATCTGAGCGAACCACCCGTCTGTACCTCCTGATGGCATGATGCCTAGAGCGTCGGGGGAACGGCGGTAGCGCCCGATGATTTCAGATAAGTTGTTGATTGTATTGGATGGCAGCGGAGGACCGCTACACCGCGAAACCCACTATCGAAGAAGCGCTCTTCCATTATCGGCGGCGTTCAGCCTGAGCGTGCAAGAGCTTCTTAGTCGCTCTGACGTCGTTGCCAATCGTTTGTTGCCGCAGCAATTGTCGTGAAGGATGGGATCGCGCCGGTGCCCCTCGCGTTTGCTTTGGATATTAGTGAATGCTAAACCAGAACCTAAGGTCGCATCGTCCAGCGCAAAGCCCAACGGGCCATTTGGCATGTCCGGTGCTCTGCGTGATGACGATTGCGATTACCGTTTGGGGCACCTTCGGTGCACGACGATGCCAAGGCTGGCAAGCGTGATGGCCACGGCTGCAGCCCGTCACGGCGATGCGGTCACCGGGGAATGCGCCGGAATGCCTGCCAGCACAGCGATGCCGCGACCAGATGGAACGTCATCGTCTTGCGGCCGGGCGATCACCAGAAGTCAGTATGATAACCTCAAACGGGGAATAACAAGAGACCGGAACACGGGAGGATGAAATGACTTTCAAGCATTGTCTGCTGGTCGTTGCTGTCACGTCGCTTTGCCTCGGATCGGCCCAGGCCCAGTCTGCGAAAGAAGCCATTGAAGCCGCTAATGCCGAATTCGTGAAGGCGTACAACAGTAAGGATGCGGCTGGGGTCGCGTCGAAGTACGCGGATGATGCCGCCGCATTCCCGCCAGATATGGCGCGAGTCGACGGCCGCCAAAATATCCAAAAGCTATGGCAGGGCGCGATCGATATGGGCATATCGGAGCTCACGCTCACCACGCTTGAGGTCCAGGAAAGTGGAGATTTTGCATTCGAGTCCGGGACTTTCTCCCTCAAGGCACCGGGCAAGGATTCAAAGCTGGTGGATGCCGCCGGGAAGTATGTGGTGGTCTGGAAGAAAGGGCAGGACGGCAGCTGGAAGCTCTACCGGGACATATGGAACTCCGATTCCGGTAAATGAACGTAGTATTGGACGGCGGGCACCTCATGATCACGATCATAGACCCTCGCCAATTTCGTGGAGTTCATTTGCAACTCGGTACCCAAGCGGGTCACATGCCGGAGGAGCACATGGCGAAACTCACCGTTGATCAATACCTGGCGGCGGCGGCCGCGTGACTTGCCCATCTGACGCAGACATATGCGATCATCTTTTTCGCCAGTATCGCGACCATGTTCGCGATCCTTGCGTACGCACCATCAGCGGGACGAGCCGCCAGGTTCGCGCTCGCGACGATTGTGGTCGCAATCACCGTTTATGGGGTCTTAGCAGCCAAGGCCGCCATGGATGACTTTTAAGGTGCATCCACTAGTCTAGACGCCGCGTCTGTTGCCCCAGGCCAGCACATGCAACTGCGGCAGGACCGTTGCCGTGAACCACCCGTCCGCTGCGACCTTGTCGACAAGCCAGCGGAAGCGCCGCATCAAATCGTCGAAGTCGGCCTCTTCGCTGCCTAGACCCGCATGGGTGATCAGCGGAGCAGGATTCCCGACCTGCAGAT
>NZ_RZSL01000370.1:0-6186 GCF_003997355.1 Mesorhizobium sp. M1E.F.Ca.ET.041.01.1.1
AAGTCGATCTGCTTGCCGTTGTGATCGGTCAGCTTGCCGTGGTCCATCACCTGCAACAGGATGTTGAACAGGTCCGGATGCGCCTTCTCGACTTCGTCGAGCAAAAGCACGCAATGCGGATGCTGGTCGACACCATCGGTCAACAGGCCGCCCTGGTCGAAGCCGACATAGCCGGGAGGCGCGCCGATCAGCCGCGAGACGGTGTGGCGCTCCATGTATTCCGACATATCGAAGCGGATCAGCTCGACGCCGAGCGAGGCCGCGAGCTGCTTGGCCACTTCGGTCTTGCCGACGCCGGTGGGCCCCGAGAACAGGTAGGAGCCGATCGGCTTCTCCGGCTCGCGCAGGCCGGCCCGCGCCAGCTTGATCGCCGACGTCAGCGCGGTGATGGCGGTGTCCTGGCCGTAGACCACGCGCTTGAGCTCGACGTCGAGACCCTGCAGCACCTTCTCGTCGTCGGCCGAAACCGTCTTCGGCGGAATGCGGGCCATGGTGGCGATCGTTGCCTCGATCTCCTTGATGCCGATCGTCTTCTTGCGCTTGGCCTCCGGCACCAGCATCTGCGAGGCGCCGGTCTCGTCGATCACGTCGATCGCCTTGTCCGGCAGCTTGCGGTCGTTGATGTAGCGCGCCGAGAGCTCGACCGAAGCCTTGATCGCCTCGCTCGTGTAGCGGACCTTGTGGAACTCCTCGAAATAGGGCTTCAGGCCCTTCATGATCTCAATGGCGTCCTCGATGGTCGGCTCGTTGACATCGATCTTCTGGAAGCGCCGCACCAGCGCGCGGTCCTTCTCGAAGAACTGGCGGAACTCCTTGTAGGTGGTCGAGCCGATGCAGCGGATCGCGCCGGACGAGAGCGCCGGCTTCAACAGGTTCGACGCATCCATCGCGCCGCCGGAGGTAGCCCCTGCCCCGATCACGGTGTGGATCTCGTCGATGAACAACACCGCGCCGGGATAGTCCTCGAGCTCCTTGACGACCTGCTTCAGCCGCTCCTCGAAGTCGCCGCGATAGCGGGTGCCGGCGAGCAGCGTGCCCATGTCGAGCGCGAAGATGGTGGCGTCCTGCAGCACCTCGGGCACGTCGCCCTCGACGATGCGCTTGGCAAGGCCCTCGGCGATCGCCGTCTTGCCGACGCCGGGGTCGCCGACATAGAGCGGGTTGTTCTTGGAGCGGCGGCACAGCACCTGAATGGTGCGGTTGATCTCGCTCTCGCGGCCGATCAGCGGATCGATCTTGCCGGCCTTGGCCTTGTTGTTGAGGTTGATGCAATAGGCCGTCAGCGCGTCCTGCGGCTTCTTCTTGCCGCCGTCCTCCTGCGGCTCGGCGCCGTTCTGGCCGCCCTGTTCGTCCTCCGCGCCACGCGGCGTGCGCGACTCCGAGGCGCCGGGGCGCTTGGCGATGCCGTGCGAGATGTAGTTGACCGCGTCGTAGCGGGTCATCTGCTGTTCCTGCAGGAAATAGGCGGCGTGGCTCTCGCGCTCGGCGAAGATGGCGACGAGCACATTGGCGCCGGACACTTCCTCGCGGCCGGACGACTGCACATGGATGACGGCGCGCTGGATGACGCGCTGGAACCCGGCGGTCGGCTTGGAATCCTCGTCGTAACCGGTGACGAGATTGTCGAGCTCGGTATCGATATAGGTGAGAACGGTGTGCTTCAGCTCGTCGAGATCGACGTTGCAGGCGCGCATCACGGCGGCCGCCTCGGTATCGTCGATAAGCGCAAGCAGCAAGTGTTCGAGCGTCGCATATTCATGATGCCGCTCGTTGGCGAATGTCAGCGCCTGATGTAGCGCCTTTTCCAGGCCTTGGGAGAAAGCCGGCATGTTACCTCACTTCTTCTCCATCACGCATTGCAGCGGATGCTGATTCTGTCGGGCGAAATCCATGACCTGAGACACCTTGGTCTCGGCCACCTCGAATGTGTAGACCCCGCACTCGCCCACTCCATGATTGTGAACATGCAGCATGATGCGTGTGGCGGCCTCGCGGTCCTTCTGGAAAAAACGCTCCAGGACGTGAACCACGAACTCCATGGGAGTGTAGTCGTCGTTAAGGATGAGGACCCTGTAGAGGCTGGGCTTCTTGGTCTTGGTTTTGGTGCGCGTGATGACGGCTGTGCCGCGACCGGGATCGTTGCGGTCGCCGTCACTTTGCATTCGCACCACGCCTGCCGTGGCAGTCAAACCGATCGTCACGTAGTCCTGCCTTTTCGAATCCTCATGCGAGTTCAACATGTAGGTCTTCGATGGCCGATTTTAAGCCCTTCTGTTTAGCTGACAATATGGCTAGGTGGGCAAACTTCAGCGATTTTCTCAATCGTGAATGCGGCAGGGCTCAGGCAGTTGCAGTCACGCATAAAAAAAACCCGGCCGCGCTTCCGCGACCGGGTCCTTTTGGCAGGCCGGTTGGCCTAATCGGGTATGATCGGGCGAAATTACTTCGCCTTGGCGACGACCGATTCGAACGGCTTGTAGGCTTCCTTGGCGAGCTCGGCATAGAGATTGCCGATCTTGCTGGCCTCGGCCACGAAGCTCTCGTAGCTCTGCTTGGCGTAGTCGGTCTGGATCTCGATGGCCTTCTCGATCGACTTGGCCGAGAACAGTTTCTCGACGGCGGCGCTGCCGGCCTCGAAGCTCTTCTTGGTGTATTCGCCGGCCTCGGTGGCGATTGCCTGCGCGCCCTTGGTGAGCGAGGCAAAGCTCTTCAGTCCGTTGTCGGCAAACTCCTTGCCGTATTTCGTGAAGTCCTCATAGGTCTGGGTCATTTCACACTTCCCTTGGTTGAAACGCCCATTTGCCCCGGGCGCCCTTGTGCAATGCACCTCAATATATTGTGCATTGCACAAAAGTCAAGATTCCCTTGATCCGCAAGGGGCCCGAAGCGCAGCAACCGCTAAAATTCGAATAAACAGAGGCTCAAATCGCCAGAAAATGGTGAACGCGGCGGTTACCATAAACGGATTGGTAACGCTGGCCGCGATAGCTTGGCCGGAAGCGAGGCAGGCACTCCCTCTGCCGCCTCCGGGGCAACGAAAATTCAGGGTAAGCAGCGGTGCGTCAGGCATTGTCGGGGTTCGTCTCCAAATCTTCATTCTCCATCAAGGCAGTCATGATCGCCGCGCTTGCGGTGACGATCGTCGCCGCCGATGCCGCATCGGCTCTTGCCGCAAAGTCCGCGGCCATCGTCGTCGACGCCAAGACCGGCAAGGTGCTCTATTCGGCCGACGCCAACGGCCGGCGCTATCCGGCTTCGCTCACCAAGATGATGACGCTCTACCTCACCTTCGAAGCACTGGCGAAGGGCAGGATCAGCAAGAACACGCCGGTGCCGTACTCGGCGCATGCCGCGTCCGAGCCGCCGACCAAGCTCGGCGTGCGCGCCGGCAGCTCGGTTCCGGTCGAGACGGCGATCCTGTCGATGGTGACCAAGTCGGCCAACGACTCGGCGACCGCTCTGGGCGAACTCTTGGGCGGCAGCGAAGACAATTTCGCCCGCATGATGACGGCCAAGGCACGCCAGCTCGGCATGAACGGCACCGTCTTCCGCAACGCCAACGGGCTGCCCGACCCCGGTCAGTTCACCACGGCGCACGACATGGCGATGCTGGGCATCGCGCTCAGGGAGCACTTCCCGCAGTATTATGGCTATTTCTCGCAGCGCTCGTTCCTCTACGGCCGCCAGCGCATCAACGGCCACAACCGCCTGCTCGGCCGCATCAAGGGCGTGGACGGAATCAAGACCGGTTACACGCGCGCTTCCGGTTACAACCTGGTCTCCTCCGTCGCCGACGGCGATCGCCGCCTCGTCGCCGTGGTAATGGGTGGCGCTTCCGGCCGCAGCCGCGACAACCAGATGGCCTCGCTGATCAACACCTATCTGCCGCGCACCTCGACCCGCGGCGGCGGCAATCTGATCGCCAAGGCGGGTGGCGACAATCCGATCAAGGCTTTGGCCAAGGTCTTCCTGCCGAAGCATGACGCGCCGACCCCGGATGAAAAGCCGGCTGTCGAAGACACCGAAGTCGCGTCGGCCGACGACAATGCGCCGGCCGCCGAGGAAACCAGGCCGGTGATCCAGGTCAGGAAGGTGAAGACGGTTGCCGTGGCAGCCATGGCTCCGGCACCCGCGCCCCAAGAAACCCCATCACAGATCGAAACCAAATCGCAGACCGAGACCCCGTCACAGACCGAAAGCACATCGCAGACCGTCGCCGCCTACGCCGAACCGGCGCCTGCGGCCGCGCCGGCCGTCGATCCGGTCAAGACTTCGTCCGTGCCGTCGGGATGGGTGGTGCAGGTCGCCTCCTCGCCGACGCAGTCAGGGGCTCAGGCCCTGCTGAACAAGACAAGCAAGCAGGCGCCGAAGATCCTGGCGGATGCCTCGGGCTTCACGGTCGCGTTCGACAAGGATGGCGTCACCTACTACCGCGCCCGTTTCGGCGGGTTCGGCTCGAAGGACGCAGCCTGGAAGGCCTGCGATGCCCTGAAGCGAAAGAAGATCTCGTGCTACGCCGTCCAGCAATAGGCGGCTTTTGAAACTCCTGGAAAGTTCAGCGTCGAAGGAGACTAGTCGTGATTGGAGAGCAAGACGTCCTTGGCTTCATTGATTCGCGCCGCCAGGACAGACGTGCCGCCGACATCGGCGTTCAGGCGCTGCATCAGGCGGCGGTGCGCCTTGCGGATATCCGCCGCGGCAGCCCCCGCTTCAAGACCAAGGATCTTGTAGGCCTCCTCCTTAGTCATGGCGCCCGCACCTGGCGCAATACGCAGCCCTTCGCCACTGTCCGGCTGCGCGTCCTTGCGCCAGATGGGAAAACGGCCGTCAAGATACGTCTCTAGGAGCTGGCGGCTCTCCGGATCGGGTCGCAGTTCCGCATGGAGTTGCTGCAGGTCCGCGATCCCCATCGCGCCCAGCATTTTGCCCTCATAATGGCCGGCCAGGACGAGACCCTCCAGTTTGCCGCTGTCGTGGTCGACGTCCATTTCGAGAGCCGCGGTGCGCACGGTCGAGCGTTTTGCCGCGGCAGCCTTCGGCGGTGGCCGTCTCGCTCGCAGCCACGCATACCAGCCGGCCGCCGCAACCATGAGCAGGCCGCCGATGCTGCTGCGGCCGACGACGAGCATCGTCGCGCCGAACACCCCCAACAGCGCAGGTCCGAGTGTTCTAAGACTGTCCGCCATCCTGGCGGCATCGGCGCGCACGAAGATTGTCGCGACGCCGAAAAGCACCAGAAGCAAAGCCGCCAATGCGATGATCACGCCCATCGGTTTGCACCGCCATGCAGATTTTTGTGCATGGAAATCAAGATGTGGCGCAGGTGCGGCTCTTGCAAGTCCCACACCGATCCAGCCGAGGGGCCAGCGACGGAAAAGACTGGTTTAACTTGGATTAAAGCAGCCCCAGTTCGGCGAGTTCCAGCCGCAATTTCGGCGGCATCTCGGCCAATGCAGCCTTGCCCCTGCCGAGATCGACCGGGGCATCGGAAGGTTTGAGATAACGCCAGCCCTGGAAGGCACGGCGCGGCTGCCAGTCGGTGCGCACCACCTCGGGATCGAGCACCAGATGGCAGCGGCCGATGCCTTCGTCGTCGACAAAGGGCCGGATCTCGGTGATCAACTGCCGGCACTGCACATTGCCCTTGATCACCCAGTAGAGCGAGCCGCCGTCGATGATCTCGTCGCCTCGCGTCGGCACCATGCGGGTGGTGTGCCAGTGCTCGGCGGGCTCGCCGGCGCGGCGCCGCTCGTCGAGGCGGAAGGCAATCCACTCCTCCAGATCCTCGACGCTGTCGCAGCCGACACAGAGCTTGATGAGATTGAGTGACATGCCCCAAGATTTAGCCAGGCAGACCAGAGCGTCAATGTCCTGAGCGAGTTCTCCACAGTGCCAGTTCGTGGGCCAGTCCCCTCAGCACTCGACGACGTTTACCGCCAGCCCGCCGAGACTGGTCTCCTTGTACTTCTCGTTCATGTCGAGGCCGGTCTGGCGCATGGTCTCAATCGCCGCGTCGAGCGGCACGAAATGCGTGCCATCGCCCTTGATGGCGAGCGAAGCGGCGGTGACCGCCTTGACCGCGCCCAGCGCATTGCGCTCGATGCAGGGCACCTGCACCAGGCCGCCGACCGGATCGCATGTCATGCCGAGATGATGCTCCAGCGCGATCTCGGCGGCGTTCTCCAC
>NZ_RZSL01000371.1:0-6164 GCF_003997355.1 Mesorhizobium sp. M1E.F.Ca.ET.041.01.1.1
TTTCGGGAAAATCCCGCCGCGACAGCCCGACGGCGCGGCAACTTGGCGGCTGGTCGGAACCGCCGATCCGCGATGAGGACAGGTTGTGGCGGATCGTCGACATGCTCTCCGAGATCGGCAAGGCGCGTGGCGTGTCGGCGGCGCAGGTGGCGCTTGCCTGGCTGCTCGGCCGCCCGGCCGTCAGCTCGCTGGTGATCGGTGCCCGCAACGAAACCCAGCTCACGGACAACCTTGCCGCGGCAAGCCTGACGCTGACGCTCGACGAGCGTTTGCGCCTCGACGCCGTCAGCCGGCCGCCGGTGCTTTATCCTTACTGGCACCAGCAGTTCACCGCCAAGGACCGTTTCGGCCCGGCCGACCTGGTGCTCGACCGCAGCGATATCTAAGAACCCTCAGCCCGTGATGTAGCGCCAGACCTCGGGGTCGGGTTTGATCTGGCCGCTCAGCACGAAATATTTGTAGAGGACGAGCAGCGAGACCGCCCGCTCGTCCATTTCATTGCTGAACCGGCGGCAGTAAGCGTTGGCTGCCGTCGTGATGCGTTGGGCTTCCGCCGGGTGCGTTTCGAAATAGGCGATCTTGTCGGCGACGTCCGAAAAATCGGGCGCCAGCGGCACGTAGTGGACATTGGGCTCGACCTCAGCTTCGGCGAACCAGGTCTCGTAGGTCGGCGGCGGCATCAGGCAGAGCGAGTTCGAGCTCATGATCCATTTCAGGTTCGTGGCCACGTCGTTACCTTCGAGCGAGACGATGTACCGGAACTGCAGCTGCTGCGGGATCGTGAGGTAGGGCTTGCGGTAGTTCTCCGGCGCGCTTGGCTTGGGCGAGCCCGCATCGCAAGCCGGCAGACCGCGCACTGCATCGACGAACCGCTTGCGGATCGGATTGTTGAAATCGCCGCGCCAGACCGCCATCGGGCGCTTGTCGGCGAAGGACAACCCGTCGCGGGGAAACCGGAAATGGCGGAACTTGTCGAGCTTCATGATTACGGCGTTGCCGTTGTCGTCACGGATCGGCCGGTCCTTGACGATCGCCGGCATCCTAGGCACATCGACGACATCGCCGAACTCGAGATCGATGAGCAGGTCGCGATCGAAGTAGCGGGCGAACTCCTTCAGATCGTAATAATACATGCTCCCGAACTTAGGGATTTGACCGGCCCGCACGGCCGCCGCGCTGGGCACGAAGCTGTGCTCGAGCTTGTTGTAGTAGTTGACCCGATCGCGGACCGTTCTGCTGGAGAGCCTCGCCTGCTGCAGGCAGCCGGCAAGGCGCTGGCGAAAGAGGGTCTGCGGCACCACATCGCGCGTTATGTTGCGTACGAAATAGAATACCCGCGCTGCGGTGCGTAAGGGCGAGGCCATGCGTCCTTCGTTTCAAAGATGTGGCGTCGAGCCTCCTACAGCATTGTGCCGGACATCTTGCAAGCCCGCGCAGGCAAACGAACTTGTGAGAGTCCTAATATTCGGCGGCGATTGCAGGGATCAGGCAGCGACGACGGCGAAGCCCCTGGCGCGCAGGCCGCGCCGGTCATCATGCAGCGAAGTCACCAGCCGGTCGCGGCTGCCGGCGATATGAGTCGAGAGCAGCCTAGCTGCCTCGTCGGCGTCACCCTTTCGCACGGCGCCCAGGATGGCATGGTGCTCGGCCCAGGCGCGGCCGAGCACCGCCTCGTCGCGCACTTCCAGCCAGCGGGCACGCGACAGCCTGGTCATTGCATCGCGTACCGCCCGCAACAGGAATTCATTGCCGGAAAGCCTGGCCAGCTCGATGTGGAAATCCATGCCGACGCGATGCCATTCCTCGCGCGGCGTGTCGGCGTCGCAGGAATCGAGCATCGCCGCGATCACCTCGACCCCGCTGCGATCCTCAAGCGCTGCCGTCAGCCGCACCGCCGCCACCTCGACCGCCTCGCGGTAGACGGCGATCTGGCCAAGCTCGGCGAGATTGATCGGCGCCACGGTCCAGCCGCGGCCGTCGCGGCCGACCAGACCTTCGGTCTCGAGGCGCAGCAAAGCGGCCCTGACAGGCGTGCGCGAGGCGCCGAAGCGGCTTTCGATCCAGCGCTCCGTCAGCCGCTCGCCCGGGCCGATCTCCAGCCCGAGGATCATCTCGCGAAGTTGCCTTTCGACATTCTGCATCTGCGACATTGTCGTTCCGCTCTTCGGCACCGCATTGACAGCAGCCGGGTTGAGGTCCATGACGGATACCGATTTGGTATCCCAAAATGGTATCCGGAGCAATCCCGGATAACCGGGCAGGCATGACATGGCGGACGGCGGTACAGAACAGGGCGGCTACAACGTCCATTGGCGGCGCAATCTCGCCGTCTGCTTCGCCGGCTCGTTCAGCACGCTCATTGCCATGACGCTGCTCCTGCCTTTTCTGCCGCTTTACGTCGAACAGCTCGGCGCCGAGGGGCACGCCGCGATCGTGCAATGGTCGGGTATCGCCTATGGCGCAACCTTCTTTGCCGCGGCCCTGGTCGCACCGTTGTGGGGGCGGCTGGGCGACCGCTATGGCCGCAAGCTGATGCTGGTGCGCGCCTCGTTCGGCATGGCGATCTGCATGTCGCTGACCGGCATGGTCGAGAGCGTCTGGCAACTGGTGCTGCTGAGGCTTCTGATCGGCTTTGCCGGCGGCTATTCCTCGGGATCGACCATTCTGGTGGCGATGCAGACGCCCAAGGACCGCTCCGGCTGGGCGCTCGGCGTGCTGTCGGCCGGCATCACGGCGGGCTCGCTGGTCGGCCCGCTGCTCGGCGGCGCGCTGCCGCCGGTGATTGGGATCCGCGCGACCTTCCTGCTGTCCGGCGGCGTCATCTTCCTTGCCTTCCTGGCCACGACCTTCCTGATCAAGGAAAACCCGCGTCCAGTTGCGGCCAACGCCGCTTCGGCGGCGAAGCCGAGGAGCGGCTGGTCGCATATCCCTGACAAGCGACCGGTCGTGGCGATGCTGACGACCGGCATGCTGCTCGCCTTCGCCACAATGTCGATCGAGCCCATCATCACCGTCTATGTGCAGCAACTCGTCGAGGACCAGAGCAAGGTGACGATGGTCGCCGGCGTGGTGATGTCGGCGGCCGCACTCGGCACGATCCTATCCTCCTCATGGCTGGGCAGGCTCGCCGATCGCGTCGGCCACTGGAACGTCGTTGTCGGCGCGCTTGCCGTCTCGGCGCTGCTGCTCGTCCCGCAGGCGTTCGTCACCGATGGCTGGCAGTTGATCGGGCTGCGTTTCCTGATGGGTCTGGCGCTGGGTGGCCTCTTGCCCTGCATCACCAGCGTCATCCGCCACAACATCCCGGACGGCGTCGGCGGCAATGTGCTCGGATTGTCGATCTCGGCGCAGTATGTGGGCCAGGTCGCGGGGCCGCTGGCCGGCGGTTTCGTCGGCGGCCATTTCGGCATGCGGGCGGTGTTTTTAGGCACGTCGGTGCTGATGGCGTTCGGAGCGGTCTACAACTGGATTGTCCAGTCGAGGCGGGCGCGGCATATGCTGCTCGAAGCGGGCGAGTCCTGAGAGGCTCGCCGTCAACCGAAGCACGGAGATCCGCGATGAGCCTCGCCGGGCAACCATCAAACGGCGGCAGCCGTATCCTCGTGCTGGCGGGTGGGCTCGTTGGCGCGGCAGGCGTGGCGCTGTCGGCCGCCGCCGCGCATCGGGGCGGCGCCTTCACCGGCACAGCCGCCTCGTTCCTGCTGATGCACGCCCCTGCCTTCGTCGCCATCGGCCTTGCCGACGGCAACAGGAGCCTCAGGATCGCAGGCCTGGTGCTGCTCGTCGGCCTGCTGATGTTTTCTGGCGATCTTATCGCCAGAGACTTCCTCGGCTCGCGGCTGTTTCCGATGTCGGCGCCGGTCGGCGGCACTCTGCTGATCGCCGGCTGGCTGGCGATTGCGGTCTCGGCGCTGTTGCGCCTACGGTCCTAGAACGCCCCTTCATCGGAGCGAGGCTCGCGGAGCGGCGAGGTCAGCGGCGCACCAAACGCAGCTTCCGCCTGCGCGTCACCGGCTCCGCCGCGCGCTGCCGCTCCGGCCGGTCGACCGCCGGCGAGATGCCCCAATAGTTGCGATAGATGTCCTGGAAGAGATGGCTGATCGGATGCATGGCTGATTTCCTCTGATTGAATCGATCCAATTTTTCAGCACGAAAAAAGGACCGCCCCTCAGGCGCGCTTGCGCCCCACGATGAAGCGTGGCTCGCGCTTCCACGGGCTTGCCTTGCCGCGCCGCTTTTCGCTCGTTGCGGCCGAGGCAATGCCCCAGTCGTTCTTGTAGAAGTCCTCGAACAAATAGCTGACCGGATGCATGGCACCCTCCTTCTTTCATCCGCTCTCTCGTAAGGAGAGCAATCTTGGATCGATTCAAATCATATGCTCGCCGCACTCGAAGTCAAGCAGGAATTTGAATCGATCCAAGAAAAATGTTAGATGACCGGCAACCATTCCGTGGTCATGTTCGCGATGTGACCGGATTCGGAGGAACGACATGGCATCACCCATCGAAGGCCAGGCACGACCCATCCGCCTGGCGGATATCGCCAAGGCGGCTGGCGTCTCGCATGGCACGGCCTCCAATGTCTTCAGCCGCCCGGAGATCGTGCGCCAGGAAGTGCGCGAGCGGGTCAAGGCAGTGGCGGAGGCGATGGGTTATGCCGGGCCCGATCCCAAGGGGCGCCTGTTGCGCGCCGGTAAGGTCAATGCCATCGGCGTCGGCACGACCGAGCCCCTCTCCTATTTCTTCGAGGATCCCTTTGCCCGCGTCATGATGGCCGGCATCTCCGAAGCCTGCGACGCCACGGGCGCGGGCATCGCACTGGTCTCAGCCGCCAACCAGGAAAAGCTCGCCTGGAACATCCAGAGCGCGCTTGTCGACGGCTTCATCCTATTCTGCATCGAAGGCGGCTCGCGCCTTGTCGACCTGACGCGCGAGCGCAGGCTGCCCTTCGTGGCGCTGGAACTCGGCTTCGAGGACGAAACCGTCTCGGCGATCGGCGTCGACAATGTCGCAGGCGCCAGGCTTGCAGCGCGCCACCTTGCCGAGCTCGGCCATCGCCGTTTCGCGGTGCTGTCGCTGGCCTTTGCCGACGACCGCACCGGCTTCGCCACACCGGAAATCGTGCGGAGCGCGCTCTACACAGGAACACGCGACCGCCTTGCCGGCTATTTCGAGGAGCTCTCCCGCTTCGGCATCAATACGGCGAAGATCCCGGTCTACGAGACCGAAAATGAAGAGAAGAGCACCAGGGCCGGGCTCGAGGCGATCTTCGCGGGCAACAAGCGGCCCAGCGCCATCCTGGCGATGTCGGACAGGATGGCGCTGATTGCCATCGAATGGCTGACCGCGCGGGGGCTCAAAGTGCCGGAGGATGTCTCCATCGTCGGCTTCGACGGCGTGCCGGACGGCGCGCTCTGCGACCCGCCGCTGACCACGATCGCCCAGCCGATCACCGAGATCGGGCGGCGGGCGGCGCGCATGATCCTCGACTTCGACGGCGCGGTACGGCGCGAGACGATGGGTGTCGAGCTCGTCGTCAGGGCCTCGACCGGCCCTGCCCCGAGGATCTGACGAGCCCTCAATAGCCGCCCAACCTCGCTTGCACCGGCTGCGCACCGAACGAAGCGCGCCCAGTCTGCTCGCGCGCCGGCTTGGCGCGGGCCGGACCGAGGCTGGCAAGCCATTCGAGATACAGCGCCAGCGCGAACTGCATGGCGATGCCGGCGGCGATCAGCAGCGTGTCATAGGCCAGGCCGCCGGGATTGATCAGCTTGAGCACCTGAGCCGCCATGGCGATCACCGTTCCGGCGATGAACACCGGCAGCGAGCGCTTGCCGAGGATCGCCAGCGGATTGTCGGGCCTGGCGCGGAAGAGGTTCGACACGGCCGGCAAGGCGATGATCAGGTAGCTGACAGAAAGGATATGCAGCAGTCTCGGCAGCGACAGGAAGGTCTTGTCGAAGCCGCCGATCACCACCGGCAGGTCGAACCAGGTGATATGACCCCAGAGCGGGCTGTGCACCCAGATCGCCGCGCCGACCACATAGGCGCCGGCGAAGCCCATCAGCCACCGGTTTACGGGAATGGTGCCGCCGCGCTTGACATGGAGCATGGCCGCAAGGCCGATATTGAACAGGAATTGCCAGGACAGCGGGTTGAGGAACC
>NZ_RZSL01000372.1:0-6159 GCF_003997355.1 Mesorhizobium sp. M1E.F.Ca.ET.041.01.1.1
CCATGATGCCGTCCATGACCCTCATCAAGATCTTGTCTGATGCCTGCCCGGCTCCTGCGACAAGACCCAAGATTGTTCCGGCTGTTGTCGCCAGAACCGCAGTGGCCAGTCCAATCGCGAGCGAGACCCGCCCGCCATAGAGCACACGCGTGAAAATGTCCCGGCCGAACATGTCGGTGCCCAACAAATGGGCGCCACTGGGAGAATTGAGTCTCAACTCCGGACTTATCGCCAACGGATTAAGATTGGCTATCCTAGGACCTAGATACGACACTAGCACAACCAAAAGCATGAAAATCACGGCGACACGCACCGACGCCGGCAGGCGCGCCATATGCGGCCACAACAGGGAAAATGTCATACGGCCTAACTCCTCAAGTATATTTAATTCTCGGGTCCATTAAGGGGTACGACAGGTCCACCAGCAGATTTACCATGACATACACACACGCACTTATCAGTAGGACCCCCTGAATGACCGGAACATCCCTGTGCTGGATGGCTTCCACGAGGAGGCTGCCCACCCCGGGGATTGCGAAGACGGCCTCTGTTATGACCACACCACCAAGCATACCGGCGAAAGACATTCCAACTACGGTGACCAGAGGTACGGCGATCAGCTTCAGGCAGTGCCGAACGAGGATCGTGAACTCGTCGAGCCCTTTCGCTCGCGCGACACGGATAAAGTCCTGATTCAGCACTTCGATCGCGCTAGCTCTCGTGATTCGAGTGATGAGTGCCGTTTGCGCAAATCCCAACATGGTTGCGGGGAGAAGCACATGCCGCAAAACTTCCGTCACACCGCTGTCGAATCCTGGGAACCCGGAGACCGGCATTGACCCAAAGTACACACCGAACGTGAATATCAGCACATACCCGATCAGAAAGGGAGGTATCGCTGTCCCGGCGACCCCGAAGAGCGATACTAAGCGATCAGCGATGCCCCCCCTCTTTTGTGCTGCCAACAATCCCAACGGCAGCGAGATGGTAATTTGAACCACAGTTGCTGCGGTCGCGAGAATAATCGTCGGTTCTACTCGCGACAGAATGAGATTGAATACTGGCTGTCTAGAAAAAAGCGAGTTTCCCAGGTTTCCCCGGATGATATTCGCCAACCAATGAAGATACTGGACAAGCAGCGGATCATCGAGATGAAGGCTCTCCCGAATAGCGGCGATCTGGGCGGGCGTGGCGTAGTCGCCCGCCAGCACAGCCGCCGCATCTCCAGGGCTCAGATACGTCAGACCGAAAACTATGGCGGTCACGACCCCCACCACCGGAATGACGGAAAGCACTCTGGTAATGAGATACCTGATCATATTTACCTCACGAACCGTAGACGCGATGCGCTACTGGCCCTTCCGCCGGATGTTCCAGAAATAGGCATAAGGTGCCTCGGGATTGAACCCCTCGAGGTCGGCGCCATAAACAGTCGGGATGCCGTACTCTCCCGTCATGACAAAGGGAAAATAGGCTGATGCGCGGGCTTGGAGTTCAAAAGTAATTTTCTTTTTCTCGTTCTCGTCGACTGCGCTGGCGAAGGCAGCTCTCAGATTCTCGAGCTTTTCATCGCAAGGCCAACCAAACCAAGCCTTGTCGCAGTTCGCAGCCAGCATCAGATGGGTGATCGGGGAACTGGCAGGTCCCACCTCCATGTAGGTAGGGAACAGGTTCCACCCGCCTTCCGAAGCAGGCGCCTTAGACGTGCGGCGCGACGTCACGGTAGCCCAATCCATTGCTTGAAGGTCTACTTGGACGCCAATCTTTCTCAATTGTTGCGCCAAGTACAGTGATCTCGCGTGGGCCTCCGCCCAATCGGTTAGATCGAAAATCACAATCGGCTTTCCATCGTAACCGGCTTCTTTGAAGAGCTCCTTAGCCTTGTCAAAGTCCGCGGCACCCCGGTGGCCGGCATAGGCGGACTCGTCGCCATACTTCCCCTCGCAAGTAAGATAAGCATAGCAAGGATGCCAGAATTGCGGGTCACCCACAGAAATCTGCATGACCTCCTTTTGGTCGATCAGGTAGGTGAGAGCCTCAGTCGCCTTGATGTTGTTGAACGGTGGCACCTCGTGATTCACCACGAAGAGGCTCTGGACGAAATATCCTTTCGAGACCACGAGCTTCGGATCTTTTCGCAGCGCCAAGGCGTTATCGATCGCAGGAGTTAGCCAGATATCTTGTTTCCCGGTCAGCATCGCCGCCATCGCGGTATTTGGGTCAGGTATGTAGGAAACTTCAATCTTGTCAAAAGTTGCCTCTTTCTTACCCCAATAGAAGCTTGGCGGGTCGTTCCGCGGAGTGTAGAAGGAGTTCTTGGTGTAAACGGGCGTTTGCCCTGGCTTCCAGGTCGAGTAATCAAACTTATACGGACCAGAACCGGTTGTATCGGTGAGTTGTTCCGTGGGTGGCAGGGAGGCGACCCGCTTGGGCATTATGAAAGGGACGTTACCCTCAGTACTGGCAAGCGCCGAGGGAACGTCGAACGGCTCGCTAAGTTCAATCCGAAACGTCAGATCGTCGACCTTCACCATGTCCTTGGTCCGTGATCCAAGGAGTCCACCGACCACATCCCGAGACTCCCAGCGCTTCAATGACTGGATCACGTCGTCAGTGGTGATTGGAGCTCCGTCGGAGAATTTCAGGTCCTTGCGGAGTGTGATTGTGTAAGTCTTCTTGTCCGAGCTTACATCGACTTTATCGGCCATTTGGGGATGAGGTGTGCCGCTGCTGTCGAATTCGAACAGTTTATCGTAAATGAGATATCCATGGATCTGCGTATCTCCCGATGTTGTCACAATGGGATCAACGATTTTCAGGGCGCTTCCCTCTATTATGCGCAGCGTGTCCGCCTCCGCTGCACCGACGGATAAAACGCCGACAACAGCAGTTGTTAGTAACCGACGCACGGCAGTTGTTCTGGACGTCCATGTCATGAGCTTGACCTTCATTTTCGTTCCCTCTAGTTGTTTAAAGACCAATAGGCTTTAGGCCCGCTTGGTTCTCCTGCTCCCATTCCTCGCCCCAAATCATGACTGCGTGGCCAGGCGAGACTTCACGATACTGGCGCACAGGTGGGACGTAGTCTGCAGGCCGGACCGGACTCTTGATTTCGTCATTTGAGACCGGGCGTTTCTGCAGGCGCCGTGCCGGATCGGCGATCGGCACTGCCGCGAGCAGCCGTTTGGTGTACGGATGCTGCGGATTCTGAAAAATCGCCTCGCGCGGGCCAATCTCGACGATCTCGCCGAGATACATCACAGCCACGCGGTGGCTAACGCGCTCGACCACCGCCATGTCGTGCGAAATGAAGAGATAGGCAAGGCCCATCCGGGCCTGAAGATCCAGCATAAGGTTGACGACCTGCGCCTTCACAGAAACATCCAGCGCCGAGACGGCTTCGTCCGCCATGATGAGGCGCGGCTCGAGCGCAAGCGCACGCGCGATACAGATGCGCTGGCGCTGGCCGCCCGAGAATTCATGCGGAAAACGGTTGATCATGTCAGGCGAAAGACCCACTCGCTGCAGGAGATCGGCGACCTTATCGCGGGCTTCCGAACGGCTGGCGAGATTATTGATCAGCAGCGGTTCCATGATGGCCGTGCCGACATCCATTCGCGGATTGAGCGAGGCGAACGGATCCTGGAAAATCATCTGCATGCGATTACGCTGCTTGCGCAACTCGGATTGGCCAAGTTTGACAAGGTCAACGCCGTCGAGCAAAATCGAGCCCGAGAGGGGGTCAGTCAACCGCATCACCGTTCGGCCTGTCGTCGATTTACCACAGCCTGACTCGCCGACCAGTGCCAGGGTTTCGCCGCTCTTGACGCTGAAGGATACATTCTCGACCGCGTAGACCCGGCCTTTAACCGAAGAAAACATACCCGACCGAATTTCGAAGCGCTTCGTCAAGCCCGCAACTTCCAGCACCGGGCGCTCCGCCTCCTTGACAGTGTCCGGTACCTCGGCCGGCACGTCGGATTGGCCAGTCGTACGATCGACGATCGGGAAACGCATTGGGCGCCTGCGCCCCTTCATCGAGCCGAGCTTTGGAACGGCTGAAAGCAGCGATTGCGTGTAGGGATGTTCGGGGCGTTTGAAGATGTCATCGGTCGGCGCAGTCTCGACCACCTGGCCATTATACATGACCACCGTGCGGTCGGCGATCTCGGCGACGACGCCCATGTCGTGCGTGATGAAGAGGACGGACATGCCCTCCTCTTCCTGCAGCTCCTTGATCAGCTCCAGGATTTGCGCCTGGATCGTCACGTCGAGCGCCGTCGTCGGCTCGTCGGCAATCAGCAGCTTTGGCTTGCCGGCCAACGCCATCGCGATCATGACGCGTTGGCGCATGCCCCCCGAGAAGTGGTGTGGATATTCGTGGAAGCGCGACTTCGCCGCCGGGATCCGTACCTTCTCCAACAGCTTAATCGTTTCCAACTCAGCCTCGGATCGCGACAGGCTGCGGTGCAGAATCAGCGATTCGGCGATTTGGAACCCGATTGTGAGTACCGGGTTCAGCGAGGTCATCGGCTCCTGAAAAATCATGGCAATGTCGTTGCCGCGGATACGACGCATTTCTGCTTGCGAGAGCGTGAGCAGCTCCTGCCCCTCAAGCTTGATCGACCCTTCCACCTTGGTCGAAGCTGGCGAGTTGAGCCGCATGATCGAGAGCGCCGTCACGCTCTTTCCCGAGCCGGATTCGCCCACGACGGCGACTGTCTCTCTTGCGCCGATCCCGAACGATATGCCGGCCACGACGGGCGCCCAGCGCCCTCCGACACGGAAGGAGGTCACCAACTGCGAAACCGAAAGGACCGGCTGGGCCATCCCGTGTTCTCGCACTCTTGACACAGGCTTATACAAATCTACCTGGTCCACGAGACCACCCCAAGACCTACGACCGATTTTCGCTGAAGACCGGACGAGGTTCTGGCCCAGAAATCTTCCGCTTTGTTGAGCACCTTCAACAAATCCATTTTGTCGAACCGCACGGATAGGTCCGTGCCCGCCGCGCAGTTCGCTTTCTCGACTCCCTCAAGCTTCCATTCGTGTGAAACAGGACAACACGTCTCATCACGACCAGTCCGTTGTGCCGTCGGTTGCCAGGCCATCGAAATCCTTCCTGTGGCCACGTTGAAGCGGCTATCCTGCTGTATCTTGCGCAATACCTGGCGCGTTATTCGTTCGCGTTACAGGATCCGGTAAACGTTTCTTGCGTTTTCCCGAAACAGCAACGCGTTGTGGTCCTCGGATATCCGAGCCTTGAAGGCATAGCGGGGATCGTCGAAGTCCCAGTGGGGATAGTCGCTTGCGTACATCAGCTTGTCCCAGCCGATTTGATCAAACAGGTAGTTGAGCGCGTCGGGATTGTCCGGTTCTTCCATCGGTTGTGTTGAGAAGTAGAAATGCTTGCGAAGATAGTGGGAAGGCGAGTGTTTCAGGGTCGGCACCTCCGAGCCCATCCGCCGCCACAACATGTCCAGCCGGTGTCCAAGTCCGATCGACCAGGTACAGAGGCACTCGACGATGACCGCCTTGAGAGATGGCAACTGGTCGAACACGCCCTCAAGAATGAGACTCATGATTTGCGACTGTGCAGCGAAGGTGAGATCCAAATGGTCCTCACAGTAGTAGGACGGCCAGCCGCTGGCGGTCCGTGCGCCAGCTCGGCCTCCGATGTGCATGCCGATAGGAAAACCATGATGAGCCGCGGCTTCCAGGATGGGCCTGTAGCGCCGGTGCCCCAGTGGCTCGGTTGTCCCTGCGAATATCTCCACCTGGACAAATCGCGCGTCCAGAGCCCGTTTTTCGATTTCTGCGACCGCGGCAACGGCATCGTCCGGAACGACCACAACGGAGGCCCTCAGCCGGTCCTCCGGCTCAACGAACTCGGCGATCTGCCAATCGTTGATCGCCGTGGACAACGCGTTGCTGAGATCGAGATTGCGCCCGCCATTGGGCAGCCCTACCATGGGTTGGAGCACACCGAAGACGACATTGTTGGGGTCGAGGTGCTGCTTCCTCATGAGCGCCAGGTCCGAACCGGGCAGCCCGCCATCCGGCCAGGCATCACGACGGCACGACATTGGATTGGATCCGTCATAGTTGTAGCCGCTGGTAAACGACTCGAATCCCAACTCGCCATACTGATCGAGA
>NZ_RZSL01000373.1:0-6136 GCF_003997355.1 Mesorhizobium sp. M1E.F.Ca.ET.041.01.1.1
CCGCGTCGGCAAAGCCCTCGACCCCGGTCGGCAGCACGTCCGGCATCAGGTTGAACCCGTCGGCGGCGCCCGCCGTGAACCAGCGCTCGATGTCGTCGGCGATCTGCTCCGGCGTCCCGACAATGGTGCGGTGGCCGGTGCTGCCGTTGAGAGCACGGATCAACTGCCGCACTGTGTAGTCGTTGTTGCGGGCGAGCGCGAGCGTCGCCTTGAAGAAGGTGTGGCCGCCATTGGGGGGCAGCGGGATCTCGTCCGGCAGCTTCTCGTCGAGCTTCAGCCGCTCGCGATCAATGCCGAGCACGCCCGAAAGCCGCGCCAGGCTGTAGTCGAGCGGAATGCGGTCCCACAGCTCCTCCTGCCGGCGCTTCGCTTCGGCTTCGGTGCTGCCAATGATGGTGGCGAGACCCGCAAGGTTGAGCGGTACGCCACCTACCCTTCCATATGCCGCTGCGCGTGTCTTCAACTCCCGCGCATAGGCGAGCGCCTCGTCCAAGGATTGCGACGCCGAGAACACTGCCTCGGCGTGAAGCGCAGCAAGTTCCCTGCCATCGTCGGAGCCTCCGGCCTGAATGATGACTGGATGACCCTGCGGCGAGCGGGGAATGTTGTGTGGGCCGTGCACGGAGAAGTGCTTGCCCTTGTGCTCGATGGCGTGGACCCGAGCGACGTCGACGAAGCGCCCGCCGGCGACGTCGCCGATGAAGGCGTCGTCCTCCCAGCTGTCCCACAGCGCCTTGACGATCTCCGTGAACTCGATCGCCCGCTCGTAGCGGCGCCCGTGCTCGATCGCACCCGTCAGTCCGAAATTGCGTGCCGACGCCGGATCGGCGGTGGTCACGATGTTCCAGCCGATGCGGCCGTTGCTGACGTGGTCGAGCGTCGCGAAGCGGCGGGCGATGTTGTAGGGCTCGTTGAAGCTGGTCGATGCGGTTGCGATCAGCCCGATGCGCTCGGTCGCTGCAGCAACCGTCGCCAGCACCACGGTCGGCTCCAGCGAGGTGATCGGGCGGTAGTCGATGCGATCGGAGATGGCCGCCTGGTCGGCGAGGAAGACGGCATCCAGCCTGGCGTGTTCGGCGGTTTTCGCCACCCGAACATAATGGTCGACAGTGAAGGCGGCATAGGGATTGACGCCGTCCATCCGCCATGCAGCCGGCGAGAAGCCGGCATGCAGGATGTTGACGTTAAGGTGAAGCTCGCGGCGGCTCATCGGAAGACGCCGGGCTCAGGATAGGCACCGGTGAGATACCAGGTGCCGACGGTGCGCGTCTTGTATTCGGCCGGGTTGTGTAGCGTGTGGATGCGCACGTTTCGCCAAAAGCGGTCGAAGCCGTATTTGCGCACCGCCGAGCGGGCGCCCATCACCTCGAAGATCTCGGTCGTCACCTCAAGTGCGACATTGCCGGCGAGCACGTTGGCCGAGGCGACCGCGATCGCGGCGGCGCCGCGCTCCTTCTCGGTAAGCGCCTTGCCGCGGGAAACGACGTGGTCCATCGCTGCAGCGGCGCGATCGGCGAGCGCGGTCGCGGCCTGCGTCTTCACCCACAGCTCTCCGTACTGGCGCTTGATCCAGGGATCGTCGATGTGGCGCTCGGCGCCGGAGTACATCCACGGCCGCGATTTCTCGACCGTGTAGTCGCGCGCGGCAAGCAGCGCGCCTTGGGCGGTTCCGATGAAGACGTTGAGCAGCACGCTCTGCTGTTGCAGCGGACCGATGGTGCGGATCGGCAGCGACGTGTCGACCCAGCCCCGCGCCAGCTCGCTGTCGTGGATCCGCACGTCCTTGTAGGCGACGCGGCCGCTGCCTGTTTGCGTCTGGCCGATACCGTCCCAGTCGTCGAGGATCTCCAACCCCTCGCGATCGGCGGGGATCGCCGCGAAGATGCGCTCGCCCGACACTTCGTCCTCCCAGGAGGTCGAGATGTAGTCGGCGACGTGCGAGCCGGAGGCGAACGGCTTGAACCCGTTGACGATGGTCCACTCGCCTTCCCTGCGGCCGAACAGCGTTTTGGAAAAGCTGTTGCCGGTATTGCCCCAGAACCAGTTGCTGGCCGCCGATCGGTGCAAGAGATCGACCGAGCGTGGCTCGTCGGACGAGAGTCGCGCGGCGAGCAGCGCGCTGAAGTGATAGCCGTAAATATGGCCGATCGAGCCGTCGACCTTGGCGAACTCGCGGCCGATCTTCAGCGCCGTCGAATAGGGCTCCCCTGCCCCGCCGAATTCGCTCGGGATGATGATGGTGAGAAGCCCGCTCTCCTTGAGCAGCCGGATCTGCTCGACCGGGCGACCGCCCAGCTGATCACGCTCGACGGCGTCGCGCGCGAAGACGTCGCGTAGCTCGACTGCCTTGGCGATCCAGGGGTTCGAAATATCGGGGTCGAAAACCATGGCGCTCGCCGATCAGTCGTGGAGGCGTGGGAAGCCGTGGCGCTCGGCTAAAAGGTCGATGATGCGCCTGGTCGCCGTCACGAAGGCGATGCCCTGGTAGCGTTCGGCATCGGCGGGCGGATTGCCGTTGCCAAAGACCAGCACCGGCAGCGACTGGTTCTCTTCGCCTAGCACCTCGATCACCTTGCGGCGCGGCCGTGCGAACGGCACGCGCTCGACCTCGAGCCCGGCGGCGAGCCGCGGGAACGCGGCCAGCAGACCTTCGATCTGGTTGCAATGCGGGCAGACATAGAGGCTGCCCAGCCGCTTCGGGTCGGGAAAGCAGGGCTCGATGAGGAAAAGCCTGTCGCGGGCCATGGCCTTACTCCGCCGCCGTCGCGACCTGGCCGGCGAAGCGGTTCGGCGGGCGCTTGAGGCCGAGATTCTCGCGCAGCGTCGTACCCTCGTATTCCTCGCGGAAGAGCCCGCGGCGGCGCAGCTCGGGCAGCACCAACTCGATGAAGTCCTTCAGCCCGCCCGGCATAATCGGCGCCATGATGTTGAAGCCGTCGGCGCCAAAATTCTGGAAGCGCTGCTCCATGGTGTCGGCGATCTCCTCGGGCGTGCCGACCACCTGCCAGTGGCCACGCGCGCCGGCGATGCGCAGATAGAGCTGGCGGATCGTCAGGTTCTCGCGGCGCGCCAGGTCGAGCACCACCGCCTGCCTGCTCTTTCCAGCATTGGTCTCCGGCAGTTCGGGAACCGGCCCGTCGATCGGATAGCGGCTGAGATCGAAACCGCCGGTGAAGGCCGACGCCAGGGCGAGCCCGACCTCCCGCTGGATCAAGGTCTGCAGTTCCTCGAACTTCTCATGAGCCTCGGCCCGCGTGCGCCCGACCACGGGGAAGATGCCGGGCAGGATCTTCAGGTCGTCCTCCGAACGGCCGTATTTCGCCAGCCTGCCCTTCACGTCGGCGTAGAAGGCAGTTGCCTCGTCCAGCGTGATCTGGGCGGCGAAGATCGCCTCCGCCGTGCGTGCCGCGAGCTCCTTGCCCGGCTCCGACGCGCCCGCCTGCACGACGACCGGATGGCCCTGCGGCGTGCGCGGCGTGTTGAGCGGCCCACGCACCTTGAAGTGCTGCCCCTTGTGGTTCAACACATGGAGCTTGTCCTTGTCGAAGTAGCGGCCGCTGGCGCGGTCGCGCACGAAAGCGTCGTCCTCCCAGCTGTCCCACAGACCAAGCACGACGTCGGCGAACTCCTCTGCCCGGTCGTAGCGGTCGCCATGCAGGATCTGGCTATCGTGGCTGAAATTGAATGCTGCGTCGGGATCGGCCGAGGTGACGAGGTTCCAGCCGGCGCGTCCGCCGCTCAGATGGTCAAGCGAGGCGAACTGGCGGGCAAGATTGTAGGGGTCGGAGAAGCTCGTCGAGGCGGTGGCGATGAGGCCGATGTTCTTCGTCACGGCCGCCAGGGCTGACAGCAGCGTGATCGGCTCGAACGGGTAGACGCCGCTATGCGCCTTGCGGCTCGCCGCGTCGAGGTCCTTCAGCCGCGCTGCAACGCCGTCGGCAAGGAAGAGCGTGTCGAACTTCGCGGCTTCGGCAAGCTTCGCCAGCTCGACATAGTCCTCAAAGCGCGTGCCTTCCGAGGCCTTTGGATGCCGCCAGGCGGCGACATGGTGGCCGGTGAAGAGCAGGAACGCTCCGAGCCTGAATTTGTCCTTGCGTTTCGCCATCGTCTCCTCGTCAGCGATAAAGCCCGCCGATCGGGAACTCGCCGGTCAGCAGCCAGGTGCCGATCGTGCGCTTCTTGTATTCGGCCGGGTTGTGCAACGTGTGGGTGCGGACGTTGCGCCAAAAGCGGTCGTAGCCGTTCTCCTTGGTGGCGGAACGCGCGCCCATCACCTCGAAGATGCCGCTCGATGCAGCGAGCCCGATCTCGCCCGCGTAGACATTGGCGGTAGCGAGGTCGATCGCGGTGAGGCCGCGCTGCTCCGCCGTCAGCGCCTCGCCCTTGCCATAAGCTGCATCGAGGCTCACGGCTGCCTTGTCGGCAAGCTCGGCCGCGGCCAACGTGCGGATGTAGAGATCGCCGTAGTTGCGCTGCACAAATGGATCGTCCGTGTGTTTCTCGTAACCCGAATAGACCCACGGCCGCGATTTGCCGACGGTGTATTCGCGCCCCTCCGTCAGCGCGCCCTGCGCGCTGCCGACGAAAATGTTGAGCAGCACCGCCTGCTGGAACAGCGAGATCAGCGTCTGGAACGGCGTCAGCGGCATGGCTGGCGAGCCGATCACCTCGTCGTCGCCGATGTGGACATCCCTGAAGGTGACCCGGCCGCTGCCGGTCTGGCGCTGGCCGACGCCGTCCCAGTCGTCCTCGATGACGATGCCTTCGCGGTCCGCGGGAATAGCGGCAGCTTGCCGCCCGTCGCCGTCTTCCCAGGCGACCTGGATGTAGTCGGCGATGTGCGAGCCCGAAGAGAACGGCCGGAAGCCGTTGAGGATCCAGCCCTTGCCGTTGCGCACCGCAGATGACGTCTTCGACATGGCGTTGCCGGAATTGCCCCACACCCAGTTCTCGGCGGCGGAGCGGCCGACAAGCCGGTCCTTCTGCTCCTCGGTGCCGCGGAAGATCACCGCGTTCAGCGGCAGGTGGTGGTAGCCGTAGAGATGAGCGAGCGAGCCATCGGTGCGCGCGAACTCACGCACGATGCGCAGCACCGAGAGCCAGGAGGCGCCGTGGCCGCCGTAGCGCCGTGGAATTTGCGCGGACGGCAGGCCGCTGTCCTTGAGCAGCTTGATCTGCTCGGTCGGCCTGCCGCCGAGCTTGTCGCGCTCGACGGCATCCTTGTCGAAGGCGTCTCTCAGCTCGACCGCCGTGGCGACGAACGGATCCGAAAGGTCGGGAACGAAGCTCATGCCGGGCAACCGCTGTTGTTACTGCTCATTCCGCCGCGATGTTGCGGGCCGGACGCCAGACAGCCGAGGCATAAGCCTCCTCGCCAAATTCGGGCGGATAGTCGCCGGTGATGCGGCGCTCGTGGCTGTCGAGGTCGGCCAGGAACAGGTCGCGGCTGATGCGCGACACGACGGCCGGCACATCGCGCTTGATCGACGGCACGTCGCCGATCGGCAGCCCGAAGCTGACGAAGCCGCCGGGATTGTAGACGTGGATGTCCTTCAGAAACGGCGCCTCGCCGGGCGTCTTCTCGAGGAACTCGTGGCCGAGGCCGAGATAGGGATGGGCGCCGAAGAAGGCGTCCTCCTCGCCTGCGGGAGGCGTGTACTGGTGGCGCCAGAGCCTGATCCTGTCGGCAAAGCCGGCCAGTTCCGGCTTCAACGAGGGATCGGCGAAATAGCCGGTGCCGGCGATGACGAAGTCGAATGCGATGCTGTCACCGGCGATGTCGGTGACCACCTTGCCGCCTTCGAGCCGCGCCGATGTCCAGAGCGCACCGAGATGCAGATGGAAATTGGCGAAGCGCACCACGCGCTCGATGACGTCCGGCGGCGGGGTCGATCCGGCATCGCGGAAACGCAGGGCCTGACGCCAGCGGATCGCATCGGGAAGATGCGGGTAGTTGTCGTAGGCGCCGGGATAGCCTCGAACGCGATTGATCGGCACGCTGGCGATGCGGTCGCGCCGGGCAAACAGATGGACCGACGCGGCTCCTGCTTCCAGCGCCGTCGCGGCAGCGTCGAAGGCCGAGGCGGCCGCGCCCACGACAGCGACAGCCTTGCCGTCCAGGCGGGCGAAATCGATG
>NZ_RZSL01000374.1:0-6115 GCF_003997355.1 Mesorhizobium sp. M1E.F.Ca.ET.041.01.1.1
GCGAAAAAGACGACCTCGCCGAGGGCACCTCCTCGCGCTCCGGCAAGCTGGTGCATGGCGGCCTGCGCTATCTCGAATATTACGAGTTCCGGCTGGTACGCGAAGCGCTGATCGAGCGCGAGGTGCTGCTCAAGGCCGCGCCCCACATCATCTGGCCGATGCGCTTCGTGCTGCCGCACAGTCCGCAGGACCGGCCGGCCTGGCTGGTGCGGCTCGGCCTGTTTCTTTACGACCACCTGGGCGGCCGGAAAAAGCTGCCGGGCACGCGCACGCTCGACCTCAGACGCGATCCGGAAGGAGCACCGTTGCTCGACCGGTACACGAACGGCTTCGAGTATTCCGACTGCTGGGTGGACGACGCGCGGCTCGTGGTGCTGAACGCTGTCGGCGCGGCCGAGCGCGGCGCCGAGGTGCTCACCCGCTCGTCTGCCGTTTCCGCCCGCCGCGAAGATGGCGCTTGGACGGTGACGACGAAAAATTCGATGACGGGGCAAACGCGCATTTTCCGCGCCCGCTGCGTCGTCAATGCCGCCGGCCCGTGGGTTTCAGACGTCATTGGCCGTGTCGCGGGATCGAACTCGTCGCGCAACGTGCGCCTCGTCAAAGGCAGCCACATCATCGTGCCGAAGTTCTGGCAGGGTGCGAATGCCTATCTGGTGCAGAATCACGACAGGCGCGTTATCTTCATCAACCCCTATGAAGGGGACATGGCGCTGATCGGAACCACCGACATCGCCTATGACGGCCGCGCCGAGGATGTGAAGGCCGACGAGTCCGAGATCGACTACCTGCTCGCGGCGGTGAACCGCTACTTCAAGGAGAAGCTGCGGCGCCAGGACGTGCTGCACTCCTTCTCCGGGGTGCGGCCGCTGTTCGACGACGGCAAGGGCAACCCGTCCGCCGTGACGCGCGATTACGTTTTCGACCTCGACGAAACCGGCGGCGTGCCACTGCTCAACGTCTTCGGCGGCAAGATCACCACTTTCCGCGAACTGGCCGAGCGCGGCATGCGCCGGCTGAAGCATATTTTCCCGCAGATGGGCGAGGACTGGACCAGGAATGCGCCGCTGCCCGGCGGCGAAATTCCCAATGCCGACTACGAGACCTTCACCAACAGCCTGCGCGAGGCTTATCCGTGGATGGCGCGCGATCTCGTGCATCACTACGGACGGCTCTACGGCGCGCGCACCAAGGACGTCGTCAAGGATGCGGCAAGCATAGATGGTCTTGGCCGCCATCACGGCGGGCTGCTCTACGAGGCGGAGGTACGCTATCTCGTCGCCAAGGAATGGGCGCGCACGCCGGACGACATCCTGCTTCGGCGCACCAAGCACTACCTGCATCTCACCGAGGCCGAACGGCACGCCTTCGCCAGATGGTTCGAGGCCGAGCGCCTTGCCGAGGCAGCGTGAATGCCGATGCGACTTCGACCCAGGATCACCTTCGGGACCGACACGTCATGGCGCTGACGCTTTCCCTGAACACCAACCCGCTGGTCAACCGCTTTGCCGAGCCGGACGACCTGATCGAGACCGTCGCCCGTGGCCTCCAGCTGCGCGACCTGCAGCTCACGCACGAGTTCATTAATCCGAGCTGGCCGGCGCCGGTGGTCCGGCGGCTGACCCGGCGGATGACGGCGGCCCTGCGGCGCACCGGCGTCCGGGTCTTGAGCGGCATGACCGGTCCCTATGGCCGGCTCAACCATTTCGGTCATCCCGACCGCGACGTGCGCCGATACTATGTCGACTGGTTCAAGACCTTCGCCGACATAACCGCCGACCTCGGCGGTGTTTGCGTCGGCACCCAGTTCGCCATCTTCACCTTCAGAGACTATGACGATCCGGTCCGGCGTGAGGAGCTGATCCGCATCGCCGTCGACTGTTGGGCGGAGGTGGCCGAGCACGCCAAGGCGGCTGGCCTGCAGTACGTTTTCTGGGAACCGATGAGCATCGGGCGCGAGTTCGGCCAGACGATCGCCGAATGCCTGAAGCTGCAGGACAGGCTGACCAAGGCCGAAATGGCGGTGCCGATGTGGATGATGGCCGACATCGACCATGGCGACGTGACCAGCGCCAATCCGGACGACTACGATCCCTATGCCTGGGCCCGCGCGGTCCCCAAGGTATCGCCGATCATCCACATCAAGCAAAGCCTTATGGACAAGGGCGGACACCGCCCCTTCACCGCCGAGTTCAACACCAGGGGCCGCATCCATCCCGAGAAGCTGCTGAAGGCGTTGGCCGAAGGTGGCGCCGTCGATAACGAGATCTGCCTGGAGCTGAGTTTCAAGGAACGGGAACCGGATGATCGGCAGGTCATTCCGCAGATCGCCGAAAGCATAGCCTTCTGGGCGCCCCATATCGACACCGGCGTGCAAAGCCTGAATATCTGAGCCGACGACGATGACGCCCAAACGCGCGATGAAGGACTGCAGATGGTGAAACGCCCAGGTCAACTGGACCCGGAAAGGTCGCTCGCGATCCGCGCCGCCTGGTTGCACTACGCCGGCGGGCTCACCCAGGCCGAGGTGGCGAAGCGACTCGGGCTGCCCTCGGTGAAGGCGCATCGCCTGATTGCCCGGGCTGTGGCCGACGGCGCGGTGAAGGTCTCGATCGACGGCGAGATCGTCGAATGCGCCCTGCTGGAGAACCAGCTCTGCGATCGGTTCGGGCTGGACTTCTGCGAGGTCGCGCCGGATCTGGGCGAGGAAGGCCTGCCGCTGCGGGCGCTTGGGCTCGCGGGCGCCAGTTTCCTGCGTCGCGAGATCGAGCGCGGCGAGGACAGCGTCATCGGTATCGGCCACGGCCGCACGCTCGCCGCCGCGGTGCATCAGATGCCGCGCTTCGAGGCCGCCGGCGTGCGCTTCGTCTCGCTGCTTGGCGGCCTGACGCGCAACTATGCCGCCAACCCGCACGACGTCATGCATCGACTGACCGAAAAGACCGGCGCACAGGCCTATGTCATGCCGGTGCCCTTCTTTGCCAACTCCGCGGAAGACCGCGAAGTGCTCCTGGCGCAGCGCGGCGTGCGCGAGATTTTCGAGATGTCGAACCGGGCGACGCTGAAATTCGTCGGCATCGGCACGGCGGATGCCGGCGCCCAGCTGGTGGCGACCGGCATGATTGAGCCGCGCGAGATTGCCGAGATCACCGCCGTCGGCGGCGTCGGCGAAATGCTCGGCCACTTTTTCGATGCGCGCGGCCGGGTGCTGGAAACAACCTTGACCGCCCGTACGCTCGCCGTCGATCTGGACGGACCGGCGGACAGCCGGATCATCGCCATCGCCGGCGGCCCCACAAAAATCGAGGCGATCCGCGCGGTGCTGAAGAGCGCGCGGCTGAAGGGTCTGATCACCGACGAGCCGACGGCCCGGGCCCTGGTCGGCGAAACTGGATGACCATGGCATGACGCAGCCGAAGCAAGTCTGGATCGGCACCAGTTGGAAGATGAACAAGACGCTGGCCGAGGCGCGCGCCTTCGCCAGCGGGCTTTCGTCCGATCCCGGCGGCGATCCGCGCATCCAGCGTTTCGTGATCCCGCCCTTCACGGCGGCGCGCGAGGTCAAGGCGATGCTGAACGACACCACGGTCAAGGTCGGCGCGCAGAACATGCATTGGGCCGACGAAGGCGCCTGGACCGGCGAAATCTCGCCGATCATGCTCAAGGACTGCAACCTCGATATCGTCGAGCTCGGCCATTCCGAGCGGCGCGAGCATTTCGGCGAGACGGACGAGACGGTTGGCTTCAAGACGGAAGCTGCGGTGCGCCACGCGCTCGTTCCGCTTGTCTGCATCGGCGAGACCTTGGCGGAGCGCGAGGCGGGCCGTGCCAGCGAGGTGCTCGGCAGGCAGGTGCGCAGTGCGTTGTCGAAGCTTACCGCCGAGCAGAAGACCGCGCCGATCCTGCTCGCCTATGAGCCGGTGTGGGCGATCGGCGCAAACGGCGTACCGGCGACCTCGGACTATGCCGACGCCCGGCAGGCGGAGATCATCGCTGCCGCCGGGGACGTGCTCGAACGCAGCGTGCCCTGCCTCTATGGCGGCTCGGTCAATCCCGGCAATTGCGCCGAACTCATCGCCTGCCCGCATGTCGACGGGCTTTTCATCGGGCGCTCCGCATGGGCCGTCGAGGGCTATCTCGACATCCTCGGCAGATGCGCCGCAGCACTCTAGAAGGAGTTGACCATGAGACTTGCAGTGGCTGGAGACAGCGCCGGCGAAGGCCTGGCGAAGGTTCTTGCCGACTACCTGAAAGACAAGCACGAGGTTTCGGAGGTGTCGCGCACGGAGGCCGGTCCCGATCCCTTCTACGCCAATCTTTCAGACCGCGTCGCCAGCGATCTGCTGGCGGGAAAGTATGACCGGGCCATCCTGATCTGCGGCACAGGCATCGGCGTCTGCATCTCGGCCAACAAGGTACCGGGCATCCGCGCCGCTCTCACCCACGACACCTACTCGGCCGAGCGGGCGGCACTCTCCAACAACGCCCAGATCATTACCATGGGTGCGCGCGTCGTCGGCACCGAACTCGCGAAGGCCATCGCCGACGCTTATCTGAAGGAAAGTTTCGATCCGAAGGGTCGGTCGGCCGGCAACGTCGCCGCCATCGACGACGTGGACGCCAAGTACAACGCTCGCTAGCTGTGAAACCTCAACACAGGCAGGCTCGCGTCAGTGGTGCCGGAGCGATCGCCATTGCCGCATCCGGCAGTCGCGTAACGGCTTGCCGGGCATGAGGAGAAGAAGCGGCGGACGCGGGGGAGGGCGATGATTCGGCATCCGCGCCTTGATCGCATCCAACTTTCAAGTGAGCCCGAGCCGGACGAGGTGGCGAACGACGGGCGAGAACATCTCCTGGCCGATGTAGGTTCCAGTGTTCGTGCGCTCGAAAAGTGCTTCGGCGAGAGCCGGGTCTTCGACCACGGCAATGCCAGCCTGGCGTGCCTGAGCGACCATATCGTTGGCGGCGCGGTCCTGGCTCTTGCCAACGATCGTCGGTACGGGTGTTTCGCCCTTGATGTAGCGTAGCGCCACTGCAAGGTCGCCGGACACGAAGACGATGACCGCGTTTTTTACGCCGAGCCTTGCAGGCTGCATCACCGCCTCGCGCCGCTGCCGCTGCTGTTCATGCCTGATCAACGGATCGCCTTCGAGATCCTTGTGTTCGCGCTTGTACTCGGTGGTCGTCATGCGCATGTCGCGCAGAAACAACCAGCGCTGAATGGGAATGTCGATCAGGCCGATGGCGACAAAGGCGAGGGCGGCGGCAATTCCAAATGGCGTCAGCACCGCTTGGACAACCGGCTCCAGGCATGACGGACCGCAGCCCGGCGCATCGAAGAGCGGCTGAAGCCATGCGATCAGGATGAATACGAAGAGGCCCGCCAGCAACACCACCTTGGCCAAGCCCTTGGTGAACTCGATGACGTTGCGGAGCGACAGGATCTTCTGCAGGCCCTTCGCCGGATTGATATGATCGAATTGCGGTTTGAGCGGCTCGAACGAGAAGACCGGGCCGAATGTCCCCAGCATGCCGAAGATAGCAGTGAGCACCACAACGATCGCGACCAGCGGCAGGGTTATAAGCATCACCGTCGAGAGCCAATGGTGGATGGCCCGCAGGCTGACCTCCGCGAATCCGCCGTTGGGTGTCGTCACGATCCGCACGAGATCCAGAACGTGTTCGACGAGCATCGGCCAGGCGAAATAGAGATAGGCAAGGGCTGCAAAGAGAGTGAAGCCGGAAACCAGGTCGCGGCTCTGTGGAACCTGACCTTTCCGCCGGGCGTCGCGAAGCTTCTTGTCGGATGCCGGTAGTTTCTTTTCCTCAGCTTCTTCGGCCATGTTGCAATCTTATCGCACTGGTGTGGTTCCAGCCGGCCGACGACCTGTGTAAGGTGCGGCGGGCTTGAATACGGAGAGGTGGATATGCGGCAGCATGTCGTATTCTTGCCAGTCGTCGTCCTGCTGGCATTGACCGGTTGTCAGACGACCAAAACCGATGCCGACAAGGCGAAAGCGCAGGCCCCATCCTCGCAATCGGAACGCTTGATCAAGCTTGCGGACGATATCGATGCGCGCGGAGACAGCGACACCGCGATCGCGCTCTACCAGCG
>NZ_RZSL01000375.1:0-6077 GCF_003997355.1 Mesorhizobium sp. M1E.F.Ca.ET.041.01.1.1
GGCCCCAGAGGTTTTCCGGCCGCGTGTTGGCCGGGTTCACCTTGGATTCATCGCGCTTCTTGTTCTTGGTCATGACGGCATAGACGCGGCCGGTGACCGGATTGGTCTCGATGTCCTCCGGCCTGTCCATCGGCGTCGCGCCGAGCGCGTCGGCGGCAAGGCGGGTCTTGAGCAGCACCTCGGCCTGGTCGGCAAAACCATTCTCGGCGGTGAGCTTACCCTGGCCGTGGACCAGCGGCAGCCAGATCATCGTGCCGTCTGCATCGAAACGCGCCACCGACAAAACGCCGTCGTCCAGGAGATCGTTACCGGAAGCGGGGTTCGCCGGATCGTACGGCTTGGCGGAGACGAAGCGGTACATGTATTCAAAGTAGTTGTCGTCGCCCATGTAGACGACGATGCGGCCGTCCTTGTTGCGCACGACGGTCGAGGCCTCATGCGACATGCGGCCGAGCGCGGTGCGCTTGACCGGCGTCGACCGCGGATCGTAGGGGTCGATCTCGACAACCCAGTCGAAGCGGTTGGGCTCGTTCGGCTCCTTGTCGATGTCGAAGCGGTCATGGAAGCGGCCGCGGCCGTAGATGTCGGAGCCGTCGAAGCCGTAGCGGTCGAGGATATCGGCGGTCGGCGCCTTCTTCGGGTCACCGCCGAAGAGATCGGAGACGCCCTCCTCACAGGTCAGCACCGTGCCCCAGGGCGTGACGCCGCCGCTGCAATTGTAGCTGGTGCCGAGCACCTTGGCGCCTGTCGGGTCGGCCGAGGTCCGCATCAGCGCATGACCGGCGACTGGGCCGGAGACAGCCGTCTCGGTGTTGGCGGTGATGCGGCGATTGAGCGGGCTGTCCTCGACGATCGCCCACTTGCCGTCCTTCAGCATCACCTCGACGATCGAATGGCCCATGGCCGCGAGGCCGAGATCGACCTGTTCCTTCGTCATCGTTTTGCCGGCGTCGTCCTCGGTCATGCCGGGGAACATGACGTTGGGCGAGATGTACTCGTTGTTGACGCAGAGCAGGCCGTGGTCGGAATTCACCGAACCCTTGGGCAGCGGCATGAAGGCGATGTAGTCGCAATTGTAGCCGAAGCGCTTTTCCTGCTCCTCCGCCGCGACCTTGTTGCCGTCGAATTCGGGCAAGCCGGCGGCGAGCGGATCGCCCCAGCGCGCGACGATGGTCGTCTCATAGCCTTCGGCTGCGGCGTGATTCTTGTCATAGACCCGCTTCAGCTCCGGAAAACCGAGGGTTGAAAGGGCGGCAGCGGCATGTGTTTCGCCGGCAAACAAGGAGCCGACGAAGCTGCCGCCGGCAATCAGCGCGCCGGAGGCAAGGCCGCCTCTGAGGATCTCGCGGCGCGAGACCCGCGCGGCGATGACGTCGCGGATGACAGGGGAGGGTGAGGACGGGGAGTTGGCCATCGTGTCTGCCTCTTATGGTGGATGTTTGACACCGCGCTGCCTAAACCGCCTCGGCAACATCCGGATGACATGAGAGGGCGTATTGCAATGGCGCGGCCGCCGGCGGTCACCTCCTGGTGCAGGTCGAAGCGGTGAAGGCGCCGTCCTGCTGCTTCATGATGATGTCGAAGGAAGGGGCGTTCGGATCGTCCAGCGTCGCCTGGGTGATGGAGAGAGAGTTGCCGCCGCTGGTGTAGCCGCCGAGCGGACCGAGCCAACTGATCTCGCCATTGGCATCCATCTGGTAATTGTAGGCCTGCGGCGTTCTGCCGAAGGTGACCGGGCCGCTGTAGAGATTGCCCTTGATGGTGATGTCGCCGAGGTTGAGGAACATGCCGAGCAGGTAGACCTCGCAGTGATAAACGCCATCCGGCAGCCTGCCGTCGGCGAAGTCGGCGCGGGCGCCGCCGGCGGCGGATAAGAGAAGCAGGAAGCTCAGGATAATGCGTAGGGCCATGACGTCGCTCGTTTGCGCGGCGACCTTGCCCCATTTTGCCATCGTCTCGCAACCGCTGCCGAATTACCGCGTGTTGGATTGAGATCAAAGATTAGGCATTTTTACCATTTGGGCAAAATCTAGGCAGAGGTGCGCAAAGTTTTCTCAATCCCCTTTCCCTCCCGGATACTCGATCCGTTCGACGGCTATACGATAAGCAATTGTAAAAACGCATCTATCGCCGCTCAGCTCGCCATGCTCCGGCGTTTGGCACGTCGCTTGCAATGCTCTGTCGCGATGCAAAACAACCAGCTTGGGAGCGTGGAACATGAGGGGTAATTTCTCGACAATAACAAAAATGTTTTCGGCCGGAGTGATCGCTGCCGGCCTGTCGATGTCGGCTCCCGCCAGGGCGGCCGACGATACGATCAAGGTCGGCATCCTCCATTCGCTGTCGGGGACCATGGCGATTTCGGAAACGACGCTGAAGGACGTCATGCTGATGCTGATCGAGGAGCAGAACGCCAAGGGCGGCCTGCTCGGCAAGAAGCTCGAGGCAGTCGTCGTCGACCCGGCGTCCAACTGGCCGCTGTTCGCCGAAAAGGCGCGCGAGCTGATCTCCAAGGACAAGGTGGCGGCGGTGTTCGGCTGCTGGACCTCGGTGTCGCGCAAGTCGGTGCTGCCGGTGTTCTCTGAGCTCGACAACATCCTCTTCTATCCGGTCCAGTATGAGGGCGAGGAGAGCGAGCGCAACGTCTTCTACACCGGTGCGGCGCCGAACCAACAGGCCATTCCGGCCGTCGACTATCTGATGAGCGCCGATGGCGGCTCGGTGAAGCGCTGGGTGCTCGAAGGCACCGACTACGTCTATCCGCGCACCACCAACAAGATCCTCGAGGCCTACCTCAAGTCGAAGGGTGTTCCGGCCGAGGACATCATGGTCAACTACACGCCGTTCGGCTTCTCCGACTGGCAGACCGAGGTCTCGGCGATCAAGAAGTTCGGCTCGGCCGGCAAGAAGACGGCGGTCGTGTCGACCGTCAACGGCGACGCCAACGTGCCCTTCTACAAGGAGCTGGGCAACCAGGGCATCAAGGCCGAGGACATCCCGGTCATGGCCTTCTCGGTCGGCGAGGAAGAACTGGCCGGTCTCGATACCGGGCCGCTCGTCGGCCACCTCGCCGCCTGGAATTATTTCGAGAGTATCGACACGCCCGAGAACAAGAAGTTCATCGACGACTGGCACAAGTTCATCAAGAACGACAAGCGCACCACCAATGACCCGATGGAGGCCCACTATATCGGCTTCAACATGTGGGTGAAGGCGGTCGAGAAGGCCGGCACCACCGATCCGGACAAGGTGATCGACGCCATGGTCGGCGTGTCGGTTCCGAACCTGACCGGCGGCTATTCGACGATGATGCCCAACCACCACATCACCAAGCCGGTGCTGATTGGCGAAATCCAGGCCGATGGCCAGTTCGAGACCGTCTCGCAAACTCCCGGCCTCGTGATGGGCGACGAATGGTCCGACTATCTGCCGGATTCCAAGGACCTGATCTCCGATTGGCGCGCGCCTCTGTCCTGCGGCAATTTCAACGTCGCCACCGGCAAGTGCGGCGGCAAGGGCACCAACTGATCCCGGTCCGGACCTTGGTCCATGACCCCAGGTCTCTCGGATCGCGGAGTGGCCCCACGATCCGAGACCGCGGCCTGGGCGGGCCAATCCTCCGGCCCGCCCAGGCAAACCTTCAAAACCCTTGAGGACCGCTGGAAGACGATGATCCTGCTGCGCGCGATTGGGCTGTTGCTGTTGCTGACGATGGCAAGTCTGTTGCCGTCGAGCGCGGCCGAAGCCGATCTCCGCGCAATCATCGCCAAATTCGCGACAGCCACCAACTTCTCGGCCACCGAGGCGGTGGTGCGCGAGCTGGCCGCGAGCGGCGATCCGGCGGTCGAACGACCACTTTCGGCGCTGGCCGACGGCGAACTTTATATCCGCAAGGGCGACTCCCAGGTCTTCGTCGGCAAGGACGGCGCGGGCGGCGTGGAGTTGCTCGATCCGCTGAGCGGCAAGAAGGCGGCCGACGCCGCCAAGACCGACCTCACCAAGATCAAGGTCAACAACGGCCTTCGCCGGACGATCCGCGATGCCCTGGGCACGCTGACGCTGCGCGCCAAGGACGCGGGCGTGCGGCTCGCCGCCGCGACGACCATGTTCAAGACGCCCGATGCGGCGAATATCGAGCCGCTCGATGCCGCGATCGCCGCCGAGACCGAGCCGGCCGTCAAGGCCATGTTCGAACAGGCGCGCGCGGCGACGGTTCTGGTTTCCGACAAGCCCGAAGCCGACAAGCTCGCGGCCATCTCGCTCATCGCGGCGCGTGGCGATCGCGACGCGCTTTCATTGCTGACTTCGGTCGAAGCCAATTCACAAGGCGCGGTCAAGGACGCGGCAGCCGGCGCCATCGGCCGCATCAATTCGACGCTGGCGCTGTGGGATGCCGGCCAGAACATCTGGTACGGCATCTCGCTCGGATCGGTGCTGCTGCTTGCCGCGATCGGCCTCGCCATCACCTTCGGCGTCATGGGTGTCATCAACATGGCGCATGGCGAGATGGTGATGCTTGGCGCCTACACCACCTTCGTCGTCCAGCAGGTCATCCGCACATCGTTCCCAAGCATATTCGACTGGTCGCTGGTCATCGCGCTGCCGCTTGCCTTCCTTGTCGCGGCGCTGGTCGGGCTTGCCATCGAGCGCGGCATCATCCGTTTCCTCTACGGCCGTCCGCTGGAGACGCTTTTGGCCACCTGGGGCGTCTCGCTGATCCTGCAGCAGGCCGTGCGCACCATCTTCGGGCCGACCAACCAGGAGGTCGGCAATCCGTCCTGGATGTCGGGCTCGTTCGACATCGGGCAACTCGCCATCACCTGGAACAGGCTGTGGATCCTTGTGTTCGCGCTCCTGGTGTTCGCGGTACTGCTCTACGTCATGAAGCGCACGCCCTGGGGCCTGCAGATGCGCGCCGTCACCGCCAACCGCCGCATGGCGGCCTCCATGGGCATCAGGACGCCATGGGTCGACGCGCTGACCTTCGCGCTCGGCTCCGGCATCGCAGGCATCGCCGGCGTGGCGCTCAGCCAGATCGACAATGTCTCGCCCAATCTCGGCCGCGGCTACATCATCGACAGTTTCATGGTCGTCGTCTTCGGCGGCGTAGGCAATCTCTGGGGCACGCTGGTCGGCGCCTTCTCGCTCGGCATCGTCAACAAGTTCCTCGAGCCCTATGCCGGCGCAGTGCTCGGTAAGATCGTCGTGCTGGTATTGATCATCCTGTTCATCCAGAAGCGCCCGCGCGGCCTGTTCGCGCTGAAGGGCAGGGCGGTGGAAGCATGATCGCGCAGCGCCTCTTCGGCGCCGACCGGCGCATCGAGATCACCATTTTCGTCCTGCTGGCGGCGGCCATCGTCGTGCCGCTGCTCAACCTCGCTGTTTCTTCGACAAGCGCTCTCTATGTGCCGCCCTATATCGTGGCGCTGCTCGGCAAATACCTCTGCTACGCGTTGCTGGCGCTCGCGCTCGATCTCGTCTGGGGCTATTGCGGCATCCTCTCGCTCGGCCACGGCGCCTTTTTCGCGCTCGGCGGCTATGCGATGGGCATGTATCTGATGCGCCAGATCGGCTCGCGCGGCGTCTACGGTAACCCGATCCTGCCCGACTTCATGGTGTTCCTGAACTACAAGGAACTGCCCTGGTTCTGGTACGGCTTCGACCATTTCTGGTTCGCAGCAACGATGGTGCTGGCCGTGCCCGGCCTGCTCGCCTTCGTCTTCGGCTGGTTCGCGTTCCGCAGCCGCGTCACCGGCGTCTATCTGTCGATCATCACCCAGGCGATGACCTATGCGCTGCTCCTCGCCTTCTTCCGCAATGACATGGGTTTCGGCGGCAACAACGGGCTGACCGACTTCAAGGACATTCTCGGTTTCAACGTGCAGGCCGACGCGACGCGCTCGGCGCTGTTTGCTGCCAGCGCCGTGACGCTGGCGCTGGCCGTCTTCGTCACCGCGGCGATCGTGCGCTCCAAATACGGCAAGCTGTTGATGGCGGTGCGCGACGCCGAAAGCCGCACCCGCTTCCTCGGCTGGCGGGCGGAGGACGTCAAACTGTTCGCCTTTACCGTCTCGGCG
>NZ_RZSL01000376.1:0-6059 GCF_003997355.1 Mesorhizobium sp. M1E.F.Ca.ET.041.01.1.1
GTTCGCATATAGGTGATGAGGCCGGCGGTCTCGCCGCCGACATCCATGCCTTCGTAGAGCTTCTGCGCCACCTGCATGGTGCGGTTGGCCGAGAAGCCGAGCCGCGAGGAGGCGGCCTGCTGCAGCGTCGAGGTGGTGAAGGGCGGGCCGGGATTGCGCTTGGTGGGCTTGGCTTCCACCGACAGCGCCTTGAAGGCAGCGCCCTCCAGCATCGCCTTGATGTCGTCGGCCTGCGCCTTGTTGGCGATGTCGAGCTTCTGCAGCTTCTTGCCGGCATAGGCGGTCAGCCGCGCCTCGAAGCTGTCGTTGCGCGGCGTGTCGAGGATGGCGGCGATCTGCCAGTATTCCTCGCGGATGAAGCGCTCGATCTCGGATTCGCGATCGCAGACGAGGCGCAGCGCCACCGACTGCACGCGTCCGGCGGAACGGGCGCCCGGCAGCTTGCGCCAAAGCACGGGGGACAGCGTGAAGCCGACGAGATAGTCGAGCGCGCGGCGAGCGAGATAGGCGTCGACCAGCGGCGCGTCGATCTGGCGCGGATTGGCCATGGCCTCGAGCACGGAAGACTTGGTGATGGCGTTGAAGACGACGCGGCTGACCGGCTTGTCCTTCAGCGCCCGCTTCTGCCTCAGCACTTCCAGCACATGCCAGGAAATCGCCTCGCCCTCGCGATCCGGGTCGGTGGCGAGGATGAGCCCGTCGGCGTCCTTGACCGCCTTGGCGATGTCGGCAAGCCGCTTGCCAGAGGCCGTGTCGACCGACCAGGACATGGCGAAGTCCTCGTCGGGACGCACCGAGCCGTCCTTGGCCGGCAGATCGCGGACATGGCCGAACGAGGCAAGGACCTTATAGTTCTTGCCCAGATATTTGTTGATTGTCTTCGCCTTGGCCGGCGATTCGACGACGACGACGTCCATAAGGTCTCTTATCAATTATGAGGCGGCGGAAGAACTCCGCGGCGCACGACGAAATCCCACTCTTTTCGTCGCTCACATGGCCGTGCTTTTGCGATCGGTCAAGGGGAAGGAGCCAATTTGCGGACCTGCCGCCAGCGATACACTCTTAGAGTGTATGGCGAAGATCACATTTTTGGGGGATGGGTGAAGGCCATGTCTCGCAGGCGGCGAGGTGGCAGGCTGCCAGCGGAGAATCGCCGGCAACCTGCCGATTCCTTCGAGAAAATTCAGTCGGCCGCGACGACGTGCCAGGCGCCGGCGACGCCTTCGCCGGTCATGTCGCCGGCTTTCTTGTCCTTGACGAAAGTGTAGACCGGCTTGCCGTCATAGGCCCACATCTTGGTGCCGTCGGTGCGCTCGACGATCGTCCACTCGTCATCGGCCTTGGCGCCGGCCTCGGCCTTCAGCGGCGGCCAGTTGGCGGCGCATTTGTCGTAGCAGTTGGATTTGCCCTTCTCGTCCTTGTCAAAGGTGTAGAGCGTCATGCCCATGGCATCGGTGTAGATCTTCTTGCCGCCGACTTCGGCTTCCTTCCATGCCTCGGCGGCGTGGGCCGCGGTGGCGCCAAGCAAAAGGGCCGCAAATCCGAGTGCGATCGATTTCATGGCAATCTCTCCCTGAGAACGGGCGCGCGGCAATCGCGCGCCTGCTCAGTCAACGCATGGGGGAGGCCGTTTCTTCCTGGCTGGGCGACCACATGCCACACAATGGTGATTGGCAGGGCGGCTTCGGCATCGCTATATCGGCGCCAGCACAATCTGGGCTCATGAAATGGCATTGGACATCGGCTATGTCAGCGCGGTCGGGGCGGGGGCCATCTCGTTCCTGTCGCCTTGCGTGCTGCCGCTGGTGCCGCCCTATCTCTGCTACATGGCCGGCGTCTCGGTCGATGATTTCCGCGGCAACCAGGGCGTGACCGCACGGGAAGGCGCGCGCGGCGCCCTGCTCTATGCTTCTATAGCCTTCGTGCTCGGCTTTTCCACCGTCTTCGTCGCGCTCGGGGCCGGCGCCTCGACCATCGGCCGTCTGCTGCGCGTCTGGCAGGAGCCGCTGGCGATGGTGGCGGGCGCGCTGATCATCATCATGGGGCTGAATTTTCTCGGCATACTGCGCATTCCGCTGCTGTCGCGCGAGGCGCGCTTCCAGTCGCAGGGCAAGCCGGCCAACATGGTCGCGGCCTATGTCATGGGGCTCGCCTTCGCTTTCGGCTGGACGCCCTGCATCGGTCCGGTGCTCGGGCCGATCCTGACTTTAGCCGGCGGCCGCGAAACCGTGGGCGAGGGTGCAATGCTGCTCGCCGCCTACTCGCTCGGCCTCGGCATTCCCTTCCTGATCGCGGCGCTGTTTTCCGGCGCCTTCATGCGTTTCCTCGGCAAATTCCGCGTCCATCTCGGTCGCGTCGAGAAAGTGATGGGCGCGCTGCTGGTCGTCGCCGGCGTGTTTTTCCTCACCGGCGGGGTGCAGAGCGCGTCCTACTGGCTGCTGGAGAATTTTCCGGTGCTGGGGCGGCTGGGGTAATTTGCCACAAGGGACGTCGCAGGATCGGACGTGACGCGCAGGAGAGTGCGTCTTTGCAACCGCGACGATCACTCCGGCACGCCGGAGATAGCCAGCGCCTCGACGTAACGCTCGGCAAAAACCTTGTCCAGCCATGGGTTGATCTGTCTCTGCAGGGTGAGCGTGTAGGTCGGGAACGCTTCCATCAGCCGCCGCGCCGCCGCCTGCGCCTCGTCCAGCCGGTTGAGTTTGACCAGCGCCATGATCACCACCCGGTGCGAGGAGCCGTAGTTCGGCATCTCGTGCAGCGCGCGTTCTCCCCATGCCAGCGCTTCCTCGTAGCGCTCGAGCATCAGGTAGCTCATCCCGATGCCGGAGAGCGCGATGCCCTTCTCGGGATCGATCGGGCTCAGTCGCATTGCCCTGTGAAAGTGCTCGATCGCGACGAGCGGGCGGCTGGAATGTGCGTTCACCCACCCGCAGCCCGTATGGCCCTGCGCCGAATTGGGGTTGAGCAGCAGGGATCGTTCGATCGTGCCCAGCGCCATCTCGTACTCCTTCGCGCTGTAGGCGATCACCTGCGCGGCGAAGCGTAGGCTCGTGGGGTCGTCGCGCGCTTCCGCCAGGACCTCGCGCGCCATCCGCGCGGCGACTCTGGTATCGTCGGGCTCGTGCCAGCACTGGCTCACGGACAGGCTGCGGATATAGGCGCCGAGTGCCTTCGCCAAGCTGAAGCCAGGGTCGATGCTGAGCGCCTCGTTGGTGAGCCGGCGCACGTCGGCAAAGCCTTCGCGTGTCATGCTGTAGAAGCGCGGCAGCGCGCGAAGGTAGAGGTCGTAGGCGCTGATGTAGTCGGTCGGCTTCATGCGCGCCTGCTTGATCTCCTCCAGCCGGATGCTCGGCTCGACAGCGCCGACGACGCTCTCGGTCACCTTGTCCTGCAGGTCGAAGATGTCGCTCACGTCGCCCTCGAAGCGGTCGGTCCAGACATGGTGTCCGCTGATCGCATCCACCAACTGCCCGCTGATGCGCACCCGCGATCCAGCTCTGCGGATGCTGCCTTCGAGCACGTAGCGGACGCCCAGCTCGCGCCCGACCTGGCGCAGGTCCACCGCCCGGCCCTTGTAGGTGAAGGACGAGTTGCGGGCGATCACGAAGAAGGAGTCCACCCGGCTCAATCCGGTGATGATGTCCTCCACCAGCCCGTCGGCGAAGTATTCCTGGTCGGGGTCGCCGCTCATGTTGGTGAAAGGCAGAACCGCGATCGAGGGTTTCTCGGGCAGGGGAGGCGGCGCAGCCACCGAGGCGCTGGCGTCGGTGTCGACGCGGTAGGCGCGCACAGGCCGCTCGATGTTCTTGAGGCGCAGGTTGCCGAGCGGCGTGAAGCCGCAGTCGAGCTTGCCCTGAAGGTGGTCGTAGGCGGTGCCCGAGACGACCACGGCGCCGGGATCGGCGACGCTTTCGAGGCGGGCGGCGATGTTGACCCCGTCGCCGTAGAGGTCGCCATCCTCCTCGCAGACCACGTCGCCGAGATTGACGCCGATGCGGAAGCGAATCCGCTCTTCCTCGGGCGTCTCCGCCTCGTGTTCTGTCACGGCCTGCTGGATCGCCATCGCCGAGGTCACCGCGTTAACGACGCTCGCGAACTCGCACAGCATGCCGTCGCCGGTGAGCTTGACGATCCGACCCCTGTGCTCGGATACCAGCGGTTCGAGGAGGTCCTTGCGGTAGACCTTCAGCCGCTCGAGCGTGCCGCGCTCGTCGCGCTCTGTCAGGCGCGAATAGCCGACCACATCGCAAGCCAGGATCGCTGCGAGGTGGCGCTGCGTGGTCTCTGCACCGCTCGGCCAAGCGCCTGCACGCGGGCCGCCCCGCGTCCATGTCCTGCCAACTTCCAGACGCGCCACGCGCATGGTATTCATCTCTCCCAGTCTCCGCCCGTCGCCGATGCGGAACGGAAAACGCGCCTTGACCTTGCCTTCACGAGATTTCGTCATCCCGCTTGCGAGCGTGGAGCGCTCCAGCCGCCGTGCTAACAACCAACCGACGACACGCCCACGCAGCCTCTGGGGGCGCTGACACACCACTCCCAGAAGGCCGGAGATATCTCCTATGTGTGTAACCGGTTGACGCCATCGCGGCGGTGCTTTTGTATCGGGCATCCCACCAGACGTCCGCGCTTAGAGACTTCGCTCCGCCGTCTCATCGGAATTTAACCGCATTGGTGCAGCATGAGCAGCACTGCTAGCATGCTGATTCAAACGCTTTTCGTACGGTTGCCCTTTCATGAGCCAGAGATCCTGCCTGTCCGTCATCCTCGCCGCCGGCGAAGGCACGCGCATGAAAAGCGCGATGCCCAAGGTGCTGCACGCCATTGCCGGCCTACCGATGGTGGCTCATGTGGTGAAGGCGGCGGAGGCCGCCGGAGCGACGGGTCTGGCGCTGGTGATCGGCCATGGCACCGAGGAGATGCGCAAAGCCGCGCAGAAATTCGCGCCGAAGGCCGAGACCTTCGTGCAGGAGACGCGGCTCGGCACCGCGCATGCCGTGCTCGCCGCTCGCGAAGCGATATCAAAGGGTTACGACGATATTCTCGTCATGTTCGGCGACACACCTTTGATCGATGCCGAAGCGCTGGCGACCGCGCGGCAAAAGCTGGCGGAAGGGGCCGCTGTTGCGGTCATCGGCTTCCGTCCGCCCAATCCGACCGGCTACGGCCGGCTGATCGAAAAAGGTGGCCGATTGGTCGCCATCCGTGAGGAAAAGGACTGTTCCGAGGCGGAAAAGAAGATCGGCTTCTGCAATGCCGGAATGATGGCGGTGGCCGGCAAGCATGCGCTTCGACTGCTCGACAAGGTCGGCAACAGCAACGCCAAGGGTGAGTTCTACCTCACCGATATCGTCGAAATCGCCGGAGCGGAGGGCCTCGACGTGGTCGCCACCGAGGCGAGCTTCGAAAATGCGCTCGGCATCAACAACCGGGCCGAGCTCGCCGAGGCGGAAGCCATCTGGCAGGCGCGCCGGCGGCGCGAAGCGATGCTCGCGGGCGTGACGCTGATCGCGCCCGAAACCGTCTATTTCTCGCACGACACCGAAATCGGCGCCGATACGATTGTCGAGCCGAATGTCTGGTTCGGTCCGGGCGTCCAGATTTCCACCGGCGTCACGATCCATGCCTTCAGCCATCTCGCAGGCACCACCATTGCCGCGAACTGCGAGGTCGGACCGTTCGCCCGGTTGCGTCCCGGCGCCGATCTCAGAAAAAAGGCCAAGGTCGGCAATTTCTGCGAGGTCAAGCAGGCGACGGTCGAGGAGGGCGCCAAGGTCAACCACCTGACCTACATCGGCGATGCGCGCGTGGGAGCCGGGGCCAATATCGGCGCCGGAACCATCACCTGCAACTATGACGGCTTTTCGAAATTCTTCACCGACATCGGCGAGGGCGCCTTCATTGGCTCGAATTCCTCGCTGGTGGCGCCGGTCACGATCGGCAAGGGCGGCTACATCGCCTCGGGCAGCGTGATCACCGAAAGCGTGCCCGACGACGCGCTGGCCTTCGGCCGCGCCCGTCAGAAGACGATCCCCGGCAAGGGCAAGGACTGTCTC
>NZ_RZSL01000377.1:0-6054 GCF_003997355.1 Mesorhizobium sp. M1E.F.Ca.ET.041.01.1.1
CATCGTGCGCGACATGCTCGTCTCCATGGAAATGGCCGAGGAACTCGGCGACGACCAGGAAACCGAGGACACGGAGGACAACGAGGAGAACGAGCAGCAGGGCGAGGAGCAGAGCGAGGAGGGCGGCGAGGACGATTCCGGCTCGGATCAGTCGCAGTCGGAAGATGCCGAGGCGTCCGCCGACGAGGAAGAGTCGGCCGAGACGGAAGCGACGGACGCCACATCGGACGATCTTTCCGACGAGGACGATTCCGATGCCGAGACGCCGGGCGAGGCGCGCCGCAACGACAATCCGTTCCTCAACCTGCCGAAGGAAATCGACTACAAGGTCTTCACCACGGCCTTCGACGAGACGGTCGGCGCCGAGGATCTTTGCGAGGAAGAGGAACTCGACCGGCTGCGCGCTTTCCTCGACAAGCAGCTCGCCAATCTCTCCGGCGTGGTCGGCCGGCTTGCCAACCGGCTGCAGCGCCGGCTGATGGCGCAGCAGAACCGCTCCTGGGATTTCGACCTGGAGGAAGGCTATCTCGATCCGGCGCGGCTGGTGCGCGTCGTCATCGATCCGATGCAGCCGCTGTCCTTCAAGCAGGAGCGCGACACCAAGTTCCGCGACACGGTGGTGTCGCTGGTGCTCGACAATTCGGGCTCGATGCGTGGCCGGCCGATCACGGTAGCCGCAACCTGCGCCGATATCCTGGCGCGCACGCTGGAGCGCTGCGGTGTCTCCGTGGAAATCCTCGGCTTCACCACCCGCGCCTGGAAAGGCGGGCAGGCGCGCGAGAAATGGCTGAAGGACGGCAAGCCGCCGAATCCGGGCCGGCTCAACGATCTGCGTCACATCATCTACAAGTCCGCCGACCATCCGTGGCGGCGCGCGCGGCGCAATCTCGGCCTGATGATGCGCGAGGGCCTGCTCAAGGAGAACATCGACGGCGAGGCGCTGCTTTGGGCGCACAACCGGCTGATCGGCCGGCCCGAGCAGCGCAAGATCCTGATGATGATCTCGGACGGCGCGCCGGTCGACGATTCGACGCTTTCGGTCAATCCCGGCAACTATCTGGAGCGGCACCTGCGCGCGGTGATCGAGCTGATCGAGACGCGCTCGCCGGTCGAATTGCTCGCCATCGGCATCGGCCACGACGTCACGCGCTACTATCGCCGCGCCGTCACCATCGTCGATGCGGAGGAACTGGCCGGCGCCATGACCGAGCAGTTGGCCTCGCTGTTCGGCGAGGAGAGCGCGCGCGATACGCGGCGCGGCGGCCTGCGGCGCGCCGGATGATCTTTTCGCGAGGCGGATTCCGGTTGACGGTTTTCGCCTGCATGCTGACCTGCGCGGTGGTTTCGCCGGCGATTGCGGCCCAGCGAGCCCCGGTCGAGGCGATCGAGATTTCGGCGCGGCCGATCACAGAGTTCCACGTCGGCCGCGACCAGAAACAGTTCGGGCCACTCGAGTTCGTCGGCGGGCTGGAGATGACCTCGCCGTCACGCGATTTCGGCGCGCTGTCGGCCTTTCGCTTTCTGAAAGCGGGCAGCGACTTCATTGGCGTCGCCGACACCGGCTTCTGGTTCTTCGGCACCATCAGCCACGATGCCGACAAGCGCCCATCGGGCGTGTCGAATTTCCGCATGCAGCAGATGGTCGACGCTTCGGGCCGGCCGATCGACGAGAAGTGGAAGGTCGATGCGGAAGGCCTCGCGGTCAAGGACGGTATCGCCACCGTCGGTTTCGAGCGCGAGCAGCGCGTCGTCCAGTTCAAGATCGACCCGGACAACATGAAGGCGCCCTTCAAGACGCTCGACTATCTGGTTCCGGCCCGGGAGCTGCGCCAGAACCGCGGCTTCGAGACGGTCACGCATGCCAATCCTTACGGCCAGCACGAAGGTGGCCTGGTCGTGGTCTCGGAAAAGAGCCTCGACAAGGCCGGCAATATCTATGCCGCCCTCATCGAGGGACCGAAGAAGGGCGTCTTCACCATCAGGCGCAACGGCGATTTCGACATCACCGACGGCGCCTTCCTGCCGGATGGCGACCTGCTTCTGCTCGAGCGCAGCTTCTCGATGGCGCGCGGGGTGAAGATGCGGCTGCGGCGCATCTATGGCGAGAGCGTCGAGAAGGGCGCGGTCGCCGACGGACCGGTGCTGATGGAAGCCGACATGGGCTACCAGATCGACAATATGGAAGGGCTTGACGTCTGGACCCGCGATGACGGCGCGCTGATGGTTTCACTGATGTCGGACGACAATCACTCGATCCTGCAGCGCAATCTCTATCTGGAATTCATCCTGCACCAGGATTGAGCAAAGCTCGGCGGCTAAATTCCGGCCTTGCTGGTCGGCGGACGCTTATAACGATTCATCGCTTCTTAGAAACGCAGGACGCCTTTTATCTCTTCGCTTTGACGCAATTCCGGGGAGGGAAACCGGTTCGCGCTCGTCCTGCGCATTTCATAAATAACTGATATCGTTGCATTTTCCTGCCTTTTGCTCAAAATACTTTAGCCGATACTTGACAATTTATCGTGCTCCGTCAATACTCAAGTCAATGCTTAACTATTCCGAGATCGACGATATTCTAAGGGCTCTCGTCGAACCCACGCGACGGGCGATCCTGGAAAGATTAAGCCGAGGGCCGGCCACGGTCAGCCAGTTGGCCGAACCGTTCGGCATGACTTTCGCCGCCGTGCTGCAACATCTGCAGACATTGGAGGCCTGCGGGCTGATCCGCAGCGAAAAGATCGGGCGGGTGCGCACCTGCCGGATCGAACCGGGCGGGCTCGCTCCGCTCGCCGACTGGATCGCGGAACGCCGCATACCTGCGGAACGCCAGCTTGATCGCCTCGGCCAGATCTTGGCCGAGACGGACCAATCACCTAAGAAGAATCAGGACCAGAAGCAATGAACCAGATAACCTCCGTGAAAGACGAACATTCCGTCATCCACTCTACCTTCACTATCGAACGGACCTACCCGCAATCGCCCGAACGTGTGTTCTTCGCATTTGCCGACAAGGCGACCGTGCGGCAATGGCGGATCGAAGGCGACGGCTTTGCCATCTCCGAGTTCAGCTTCGACTTCCGCGTTGGCGGTAGCGAAGTTTCACGCTTCAGCTACGCGGGTGGGCCTGAGATTAGGCTCGACGCGCAATTCCAGGACATTGTGCCGAACCAGCGTATCGTCTTCACCTACAAGATGGCGATCGGACCTCAGCCGCTGTCGGTGTCGCTGACCACGGTCGAACTGACCCCATCGAGCGAGGGCACACGGCTGACCTATACCGAACAAGGCGCCTTTTTCGACGGCGCCGATTCGGCGAAGGGGCGCGAGGAGGGTACGCGTGGCCTGCTCGAAGCGCTTGCCGCCTACCTGGACAAATCGAAATAGACAGCTCAGCCGGTCAGCGGACCTTGTACAGCTCGATCGGCTTGCCGGCGGTCGAGCTGTCCAATTCCAGCCAATCCGGCACGTCTCCGCGCAGCAGCCGCGCGACCAGGCCTGCGGGAGCCTCGGCGGCGAGCGACAGCTCTTCCGAATTGCCGCGGCATATGGCGATAAGCCCGACATGCTCGCGCTCGACGATGGCGCGGGCGGCGTCCGGCGTCCCCATGAAGGCGTCGAGCATGGCAAGATTGCCGCCGACATTGCGGTGGTAGGGGCCGGCCAACGCCCTGTGGCCGGTAAACATCACTATGGCCGAGCCGAGATTGGAAGACGCAAGCACCGTCGTTGCCGGCATGACGGCCAGATCGCCGAAGTCCGCGGCCTTGCCGCAGGTCAAGGCATGATCCGCGTCGGAATTGATGCCCGTGGGCGCCTTGTGGACCACGGACTGCGCCGCCACCGCGACGCCGGCCCAGGTCGCGTTGAGCGACACCAGCCATCCCGCCGCGATGCGGGTGGAGACGCGCCATGACTGCGCGGCGCTTGCCTGCAGGCGCAGCCCGGCAATCCAGGCCGAGAGCGGCAGCACTGCGAAGGCGACCGAGAAGGTCGAACCGCGCACCTGCCAGAGGCTTAAGGCGAAAGCGACGACCAGCAGCGTGGCGACAAGGGCTTCCTCGCGACGCAGGCGGCGGCTACGGAGCTGAAGACCGATCAACAGCATCGCGATGAAGGGCGTCACATAGCGCGCCGCCATCAGCTTCGGCTGCTTGACGGCCACGCTGAGGAAGGGCTGCGCCTCGACGACGTCGTTCAGCCAATAGGTGCGAATTCGCTCGTCCATGCCGGCATAAGGCGATGCCAGGCATTGCGGGAAGAACACGATCGCGACGGCCGCAACCGCGACGGCCAGCGCCGACATCCATACGAGTCGTGTCCCGGCCGTCGATTGCCCGGACAAGCCCGCAATCGCCGCCAGGCCGAAGCCGGACAGCGCCGCGAGCACGAACTGGAAGGCCGAGAAGGCATCGCATTGGGCCACGCCCCAGGCCGACGGCGGTATGGTGGCGACAAGGACCGCCGAGGCTATCGCGGCAAATCCGATGCCGAAGCCGCGCGCCGTCGGGCGCTCTTTTTCGTCGAGAATGAAGAGCACAGCGGCGCAGGCGCCAAGCGTCGCCACATAGGGCGCCGTCTCCATACCGACGGCGAGCGTGAGGCCCGCGCACAGGCCGGACAGAAGGGCCGCCGGCCGCCAGAAGGGCGCCTCCATCAGAAGCCAGAGGCCGGCCGCCGTCAAAAGGAGCTGGATATTGTGGTGGTCGAGCGTGCCGGGGTTGAAAATGCCGAGAAAGAACAGCGCCGCGGTCGCCAGCACCAGCGACGGCATCGCCACGTCGGCGCCGGCAAAGCGCCGCGAGGCGCGCAGGATGACGAATATGGTGAGCCCATAAAGCGAGAGCGGCCAGATGATCTGCGCCGCTCTCTCGGCGGCGGCGGTGCCGGCGCCCAGCGCCTGGAAGGCGAGGATGATCAGCGCGATCGGCGCATCGACCAGTCGCGACCAGTGCATGAGGAAGCCGCCGGCGAGGCCCATCCGGTACTGGTGGAGATCGAACCAGCTCTGGCCTGCCAGCAGGTCGCGGACCTCGACCAACCTCAGCATGCTGTCGTTGTCGGCGCCAAGGTCCGCGATCGTCGGGAAGCCGGAGATCGCATTGATCGCCAGCACGAGCAGCGTCGCGCAGAGCGCGAGCAGGAAATCATGTTTCCAACCGGTGCCCTGGATGGTCATGCTGGCGGCGATGTCCTGGATCGTTTTCGCGATCCTGCACCAACAGCCGTAACAAAGCGTAAAGCCGATGGAGACGGATAGCCGGGATCGTCAGGCGGGCTGGCCCGAGCGGCGAGCGGCCGATAGGGATCACTGCCCGGCGGCTGCGATCCAGATCACGTGACGGGCGCCGCGTTTGCCGCGGGCGCGCGCATTGATCCGCGCGACAATGAAGCCCGCCTGCTTCAGCCGCCGCGTGAAGCCGCTATCCGGTCCTTGCGACCAAACGGCCAGGACGCCGCCGGGCTTCAATGCGGCGCGCGCGCCTGCGAGGCCTGCCGCGCTATAGAGCGAGTCATTTCCCTTGTAGACGATGCCTTCGGGACCATTGTCGACGTCGAGCAGGATGGCGTCCCAAGCGGCCGCTTCCGCCCTTATCGACTGACCGACATCAGCCTCGCGAATGGTGACGCGGGGATCGTCGAGGCAGCCGTCGAAAACTCCGGCCATGGGACCGCGTGCCCAGGCGACGACCTCGGGGACCAGTTCGGCAACGGTGACGGCGGCGTCCCCATCAAGCGCGGCAAGGGCGGCGCGCAAGGTGAAGCCCATGCCGAGCCCGCCGATAAGGATTCTTGGCTGCTTGCGGCCAGCGATACGCTCGCAGGAAAGCTTGGCGAGCGCCTCTTCGGAGCCGCTGAGGCGGCTGTTCATCAGCTCATTGGTGCCCAGCATGATCGAGAATTCAGCACCGCGCTGCTTCAGGCGAAGCTCTTGAGCGCCGTCGGGCGTGCGGGCCGAAGCAAGCTGAACCCAGGGGATCATGCGCTCTCTTTTTGTTGGAGCATGATCTGTTCCAAAAACCGGTTCCCACTTTTTGGGATCATGCTCTAGACCGC
>NZ_RZSL01000378.1:0-6052 GCF_003997355.1 Mesorhizobium sp. M1E.F.Ca.ET.041.01.1.1
CATCATACACGGCTTCGTTCTGGCCTCGCAAAAATGAGCCCGAAGCAAATGTGTGCGCACGCTAGCCCCCAGGGGGAGAAGGGAAAAAGCGCTCAGGCATTCCCGATCAGCACGCCCGCGCCGAACACCAGCGCGCCGCCCAGCACCACCTGAAAGGCGGCGCGCCAGAATGGCGTCTGCATGTAGCGGTTCTGGACGAAGGCGATCGCCCAGAGCTCGAAGAACACCACGATCGCGGCGACGATCGTGGCCGTCCAGAAATAAGGGATGAGGTAGGGCAGCGCGTGGCCGAGCCCGCCCAGCGTCGTCATCACGCCGACGGTGAGGCCCCGCTTCAGCGGCGAGCCGCGCCCGGAGAGCTTGCCGTCATCGGAGGCGACTTCGGTGAAGCCCATCGAGATGCCGGCGCCGATCGAGGCGGCAAGACCGACGAGAAAAGTCTGGAACGTTTGATGGGTGGCGAACGCGGCCGCGAAGATCGGCGCCAGCGTCGACACCGACCCATCCATCAGTCCGGCGAGCCCCGGCTGCACATAGGTGAGGATGAACTGGCGCTGCTCGGCGCTCGCCTCCTCCTCCTTCACCTCGCCCGGGACATGCGTCTGCTCCAGCTCATGCGCGGAATTCTCGTGGCCGAGCTCGGCCGCGGCCAGATCGTCGAGCAGTTTGCGCGTCGAGGCGTCGGTGGTCCGCTTGGCCGCCTCGACATAGAATCGGTACGCCTGCCGCTCCATTTCCTCGGCCTGGCGGCGCACATGCTCGATGCCGAGCGGCCGCACCAGCCAGTCGGGCTTGCGTTCGTAATAGCCCCTGACATGTTCGCGCCGGATCAGCGGAATGCGCTCGCCGTAACGCTTGCGGTGGAGCTCGATGAGGGAATCGCGATGGCCGTCCTCCTCCTCCGCCATCGCCTCGAACACCTTGGCCGATTGCGGAAAGGCTTCCGCCAGCCCGTCGGCATAGGCGCGGTAGATGCGCCCGTCATCCTCTTCGGAAGAGATCGCCAGCGCCAGGATCTCCTGCTCCGACAACGAATCGAAGGAGCGGCGGCCGAAGCCGAAAACACGGGAAAGCATGAGGAAATCACCCTAATTTAGAATAGTTCTAAACTAGGTGCTTGGACGCCGAGGGTCAATCGTGAACACGGCGGGACAGGCGGAATTCGTTGATCCAGCGTCGCACCTTCATTATTGCCGAATGTTCACCTATATGAGGCGCGTCAATCGAAATCGAAGGAAGCAAGGATGACGGAAAAGAAGCTCCCGCACGCATTCGATGTGAAACCCGTTCTCGATCTCATCGCCGGCATCGAGGCCGACCTGCAGCGCCTCAAGGGTCTGGTCGAGGAACAGATCGAAAAATTCGATCCGGCCAATCCGCACAACAAGACGCTGGACGGCAAGCTGACCGAAGAGGGCGTCGAATGCTGCTACCGCATGTTCGACGAGGGCAAGTCGCGCTATTCGGTCGCCCAGCAGATGAAGATCTCGTTTGCCGCCGCCACGCATCGCTTCAACAGCTGGCGCAAGCTCGGCGGCAAGAAGCGGACGCGCACGCTGCTGGGGTGAGGCGTCGTACTTCGTCACGAAGGGCATCGGCGTTGAAGCTGCCAATCTCCCCCCTTGCGGGGGAGATGTCCGGCAGGACAGAGGGGGGTGTGAAGGAACTCTGTCCTTTCCGGCAAATGTAGAGCAGCCCTGGCAACTTGCGAGCGTATTCAGCATTGATCGGCTGAGATGTCGGCGGGACAGCACCCCCCTCTGGCCTGCCGGCCATCTCCCCCGCAAGGGGGGAGATTACGCGCTTCGCCGTCCGTCATCACCAACATTGTACCCATCACATTTTTTCGTTGGCGCGCCGGGATAATTTCCGTGCACCATAGGCGGTCCCATTCTTCCGCGAGGCCCCACGCCATGACCGCCCTGCCCGGCATTTCCGACATCCACGCCGCCGCCGCGCGGCTCTCCGGCCTGATCGTCGAGACGCCGCTTATCGAATCGCCGGAGCTCAACAGGCGCTATGGCGGCCGCATCCTGTTCAAGCCCGAGACGCTGCAGCGCACCGGCTCCTTCAAGATCCGCGGCGCCTACAACAAATTGTCGTCGCTGAGCGAAGAAGAGCGCAGTCGCGGCGTCGTTGCCTTTTCTTCCGGCAATCACGCGCAGGGCGTCGCCGCTTCGGCCGCGATGTTCGGCGTCAAGGCGGTCATTGCGATGCCCGTCGACGCCCCGGCGCTCAAAGTCGGCAATGTCCGCAAGATGGGCGCCGAGGTGGTGCCGTTCGACCGTTTCAAGGACGACCGCATGACGGTCGTTCGCCCCTATGTCGAGATGGGCATGGCATTGGTGCCGCCTTTCGACGATCCGGCCATCATCGCCGGCCAGGGCACGATCGGGCTGGAGCTGATGCGGCAGGCGAAGGCGCTCGGCGTCAGCCTCGACGCGGTGGTTATCCCCTGCGGTGGAGGCGGCCTGTCGAGCGGCATTTCCGTCGCCGTCAAGGACGCCTCGCCGGGCACCGCCGTCTGGGCGGTCGAGCCCGAGCATTTCGACGACACGCGCCGCTCGCTGGCCAAAGGCGAAAGGGTCTCGAACCAACCCGGTCATACCTCGATCTGCGATGCGCTCCTCACCGCCGAGCCCGGCGCCATCACCTTCGAGATCAACCGCCGGAACCTCGCCGGCGCCATCGCCGTCTCCGACAAGGCCGCCGCGCAGGCGATGCGCGACGCCATGGCCTACCTGAAGCTGGTGGTCGAGCCCGGCGGCTGCGTCGCGCTCGCGGCGCTCTCGTCCGGCGAAATCGACCTCGCCGGCAAATGCGTCGCCGTGGTGCTTTCCGGCGGCAATGTCGATTTCGGCACCTATGCCGAGATCATGGCTGCAGCTTAGGCGGTGCTGCTGCGACTCCACACACAGGCCGCGATCCGTCACACCCCCCTCTGGCCTGCCGGCCATCTCCCCGCAAGGGGGGAGATCAGCCGTCGCCGCCGCTTTCGCCAATCAATAACGTTGCAGGAGGGGCGACGACGCCGGAGCTGCCAATCTCCCCCCTTGCGGGGGAGATGCCCGGCAGGGCAGAGGGGGGTGCTGTCCCTCCAGCGTCAAACCTTTTTCGCCGTGCCTCGCTCAATCCAGTGTCCGCCGGAAGCGCAGCAGGGCGGCGCCGGCGAATGCCACCGCGAACACCGCCAGCCAGCCGATCTCGGCGGCTACCGCGTTGAAGTCGGCGCCCTTCAACATGACGGCGCGGGTGATGCGCAGGAAATGCGTCAATGGGAAGATCTCGCCCAAGATCTGAGCCCAGCCCGGCATGCCGCGATAGGGGAACATGAAACCGGAGAGCAGCAGCGACGGCAGGAAAAAGAAGAAGGTGAGCTGCATCGCCTGCATCTGCGATCGCGCCATGGTCGAGATCGTATAGCCGAGCAGCACCAGCGAAAGCACGAAGACCAGCACCGAGGAGAGCAGCAGCGTCAGGCTGCCGACGAAGGGGATTCCGAACAAAAGCTTCGCCGCCACCAGCACCACCACCACCTGCACGGCGCCGACGACGAGGAAAGGCAGCACCTTGCCCAGCATGATCTCGGCCGGGCTGGACGGCATGGCGAGCAGGTTCTCCATCGTTCCGCGCTCGGTCTCGCGGGTGAGCGCCATCGCCGTCATCATCACCATGGTCATCTGCAGGATGACACCGAGCAGGCCGGGCACGATGTTGTATTGCGAGATGCCTTCGGGATTGTAGCGCTGGTGCACCACCACCTGCAGCTGCTGCTTGGCGGCCTCAGTGGCGGTCGCCTGCATGCCCTGGGCGCGCAGCAGCGCCTGGCTCGCCACCGTGCCCAGCGTCGAGATAGCGCCGCTCGCCGCCGACGGATCGGTCGCGTCGGCCTCGATCAGGATCTGCGGGTTGTCGCCGCGCTCAACACGCCGGGCAAAGTCGGCCGGAATGGTGACGACGAAGGAGACGGCGCCCTTGGCCATCAGCATTTCGGCCTCGGCCGCGCTTTCGGCCACATGGTCGAAACGGTAGTAGCGGGTCATCTGCAGGGCGGAGACAATGGCGCGCGTGTACTGGTCGTTGCTCATCGCCACCAGCGCCGTCGGCAGGCTCTTCGGATCGTTGTTGATGGCAAAGCCGAACAGCACGAGCTGTAGCAAAGGCACGCCCAGCATCATGGCGAAGGTGATACGATCGCGCCGCATCTGGATGAACTCCTTGATCAGGAGCGCGCCGAGCCTGGCGAAGGAGAAGACCGCTCTCAGGCCATCTTTCATGTCATGTTGTCCTTCGAGCCGGCCATGAACTGGATGAACACGTCTTCCAGGCTGGTCTCGCCGGGCGTCACCGTCACGCCCTTGTGCTCCTTCTCGACATCGCCAAGCGCCTTTTCCAGCGCCGCCTTGTCGGAACCGACGACATGCAGCGTGGCGCCGAACGGCGCCACCTGGTCGACGCCGGGGCGGCCCTGCAGTGCCTCTTCCACGCGGTCGAGCCGCGGTCCCTGCACAACGAAGGTGGTGAGCCCGGCATTCTCGACCACCTCGTCCACCGTGCCGGTGGCGAGCAGCTTGCCGTAGGAGATGTAGCTGATGCGGTGGCAGCGCTCGGCTTCGTCCATGTAATGGGTGGAGACCAGCACCGTCAGCCCGCCGCCCGCCAGCCTGTGGATCTCGTCCCAGAACTCGCGCCGCGCCTTCGGGTCGACGCCCGCCGTCGGCTCGTCGAGCAGAAGCAGCTTCGGCTTGTGCATGATGCAGGCGGCTAAAGCCAGCCGCTGCTTCCAGCCGCCGGAAAGCGTTCCGGCCAATTGGTTGCGGCGCGTGGCCAGGCCGAGTTCCCTGAGCGTGCGGGCGACATATTCCTCGACCGGCTTCAGCTGATAGAGCCGCGCCACGAACTCGAGATTCTCGCCGATCGTCAGATCCTCGTAGAACGAGAATTTCTGCGTCATATAGCCGACCTCGCGCTTGATCCTGAGCGTGTCGGCCCGGATGTCGAAACCCAGCACCGTGCCTTCGCCCTCGTCCGGCGTCAAAAGTCCGCACATGATGCGGATGGTCGTCGTCTTTCCCGAGCCGTTCGGCCCGAGGAAGCCGACGATCTCGCCCTCGGCCACCGTCATCGTCACATGGTCGACGACGGTTTTGTCGCCGAAGCGCTTGACCAGCCCGCGCACGTCGATGACGTTCATTTTGCGAGGTCCGCCAGGTCGACGTCGACGATCTGGCCGGGCTGCAGCGCACTGGTATCGCCTTCCGGCCGTGCCTCGACGAGATAGACCAGCTTCTGCCGGTTCTGAAGCGAGTAGATCACCGGCGGAGTGAACTCCGGATCGGGCGAAACATAGCTGACGCGCGCCTTCAGATCCGGCCCGCAGCCGTCGCAACGCACGCTGAGCAGCGTGCCGACCTTCACCGACGAGAAAGCGGTCTCCGGCACATAGACGCTGAGCTTCATGGCGCCGTCGGGCAGCATCGAGACCACCGGCGCGGTCGGCCCGGCGGTGTCGCCGGGATTGCGGATGACATCGTTGACGCGGCCGCCGGAGGGCGCTGCCAGCACACGCTTGGAAAGGCGCCACTCGGCCTGCCCCAATTCCGATTGCGCCTGCTTGACCTGGTTCTCGGCCGCCTTGATCATCTCGGCCCGCCCCGGCAGGCCGCCGACGGCGAGATTGGCCTCGGCCTGGCCGACCTGCGCATTGGCGGTCTCAAGCGTGGCGGAGGCGGTGTCGTAGTCGGCCTGGGTGCCGGTGCCGCGCTTGTAGAGGTCGCTGGCGCGGTCGTATTTGCGCTTGGCGTCGGCGGCCTGGGCCTTGGCCATATCGACCTGTGCCTTGAGCACGGCGATCTCTTCCGGCCGCTTGCCCACTTGAAGGTCGGCAAGCTGCGCTTTGGCCTGCGCAAGTGCGGCCTGCGCCTGCGCCACGGCGATCTTGGCGTCGGCATCTTCCAGCGTCACCACTGGCATGCCCGGTGTCACCCGGTCTCCGCGTTTGACGTTGACCGTCGCAACCTGCGCCACCTCGATCGGCGCCATCAGCACATAC
>NZ_RZSL01000379.1:0-6044 GCF_003997355.1 Mesorhizobium sp. M1E.F.Ca.ET.041.01.1.1
AGGGATCCCCAGACCCGCCGTAACGCCGCCGATGAGAAGCACTGCGACGCCCGACCACCACGCCGGCGCGCCCAACAGGTCGAACACCACGCGGACGAAGCCGTAGATGGCGACCTTGGTCATGATGCCGCTCATCAGCGCCGAGACGTGGCTCGGCGCCGCCGGGTGGGCAAGCGGCAGCCAGGCGTGCAGCGGCACGAGGCCGGCCTTGGAGCCGGCGCCGAGCAGCATGAGGGCGAGCACCGCGCCGGCGGCGAGCGGGCCGGGTTGCGCCGTGCGCATGGCGTCGAACGCATAGGTTCCCGCCGGCCCCGCCAGCAGGCCGAAGGCCAGCAGCAGCGCCAGCGTGCCGAAGCTTGCCATCACCAGATAGATGTAGGCGGCCCGCCTGTTCGCCTCGTCGCGGTGGTGCGCCATGACCAGCGCCCAGGAGGCGAGCGACATGAATTCCCAGGACAGCAGGAAGGCGAAGGCGTCGTTGGCCAGCACGACAAGGTTCATGCCGGCCAGAAAGGCCGGATAGAAGGGCAGCACGCGATACGGCGCCGATTCGTGCTGGCCATAGCCAAGGCCGTAGAGGCTGGTGACCGCGCCGCCCAGGTTGACGACGATCAGAAAGAAGGCCGACAGGCCGTCGAGACGGAACCGGGCGCCGGTCCATGGCAGGCCGAGCGGCAAGGTGACGGCGGACACCTCGCCGGGATTGCCCATGAGATGGCCTGCGACGATGACGAGCAAGCCGGCCGAGATGGCGAGCGCGGCGCCATAGACCAGACGGGTCGCCGAGGCACGTCGGCTGATGGCTCCGGCCAGGACGGCCGTGCCCAGAAGCGCTGCGGGACCGCACAACAGAAGAGCTACGGTCGAAATCACGGCAGGCCCCCGCCGGGCTCGGCATAGGCGGCGTCTGGCGCCTTGGCTGTGCCGAAGCCGGCTTTCAACCGCACGCCGCGCCCGCCGCCCTGGCTGACTGCGCCTTCCCCGATCAGCTCGATGCCGGCCACCTCGAGCGCCGCGATCAGCTTCATCAGCGAATCGACGTTGCCCCGGATGATCGAGCCGCTGGCTTCCATGCGCTGGATCGTTGGCACAGACAGGCCGGACAATTCGGCAAGCCGGCGCTGATCGATGCCCAGCAGCGATCTGGCGGCGCGCAATTGCTGTGCGGTTATCACCGACGGACTTTCTTGCTCAGTTTAAAATATGAGGTCTCGAATCTGTAGCATACATTAAAGTGCCTCATCGTCAATAAATGATGTTTGAGACATGGATGTTGATGGTAGCGTGAGCGAGGTTGGTCGCGTCGCAGGATCTCTTGATCGCTATCGCCCCAAATGCATGTCGCCCAAAACTGCGCAGCGGTTTGAGGAAGTGACACGCATCAAAACAAAGATCTTAGCGCGTCGCCTGAATCCGTCTTTCAGCGACGCGCTTCAATTCCGCGCCCCGGGCGCCTCTGGCCTGAGATACACGGCAAGACAGCAGCAACAGATGGCCAATCCGATGATCGGGTACTTCAGCGCGACGAGTGCCGCGAGCCCGAACAGGCAAAGCGTTGCGACAGAGCGGATGCGCATGGCCTTACGGACGTTGAGCGGGATGGCCTCGACCGGCAACGGCTCGATCAGCTCGCGGATGAGGAAGATGTAGGTCAGGTTCACCAGGAAGAAGACGCCGGCATAGAAGGCGACCGGCTGCGGTGAGAGCTCGCTGACCGCCATCCAGGCGGTAGTCAGCGGCAGCAGCGAGACCGAGAACAGATGCGCGAAATTGTGCCACATCAAGCGGGCCGTCATCTTGGTCGCGTGGCGCAGCAGGTGATGGTGGTTAGCCCAGACGATGGCGATGAAGAGGTAGCTCACGCCATAGCTCAGCCATGTCGGCCAGAGATCGAGCAGCGCCACGAAGGTCGGAATCTCCGGCGGCCGCAATTCCAGAACCAGTACAGTTATGAGCACGGCAAACACGCCGTCCGAGAACGCGTTCAACCGTTCGAGCCCTGCCGAAGGAAGCATGTCGCCATCCTGGCGCTGGTGTCGTCGACCTGAATATAGCCTCGCCGGCCGGAATATCGATTGCGGATGCTGTGCCGGCGGCCAGCCGCCTCTGGCGAGCCGCTTACGACCTTGTCTTTCCGCCGAGCCGTCGGTCGAGCCAGACCAGCACCTCTCCCGCCGCCACGAAGCCGAGGGCGATCAGGAGGCTGTTGACGAGTGTCTGTTCCCAGCCGATCCTGGCGACATCGATAAAGGGATAGGGATAGCGGTTCTCCACCGCGCCGCGAAACAGGGCGTAGACGAGATAGCCGATCGGGTAAAGCGCCCAGAGAAACGGCGCTCGCAAGGTAAGCGATCCCTTACGGACAAAGCCTAGCCAGAAAACAGTCGTCAGAGCCGGCGTCACCCGATGAAGCAGGACGTTGGCGAGTTGCGAGCCGCCCGTTAATTCCTTCAGGCCCTGCAGCAGGAGCCCATAGACGACGCCGACGAACAGGATGTTGAGCAAGGTCGCGCCAAGCAGCCATGGCGTGGCGAACCGCGCCTTCGCCGCAACGCAGGTGAACACGATTGCCACCAAAAGATTGGTCGTGACCGTGAAATAGCCGAGCAGGGTCCAAACCACCCCGGGCCACGATGCCGGCCCGTCGGCGAGCGCGTGAAAATGCACCGCTATGCCAGCCCAGGCCGCCAATGCGATAATCGCTGCGAGGACCCGTGCCGAGGTGCCGTGCGTTTCGGGACCAGCCTGCGTCACGTCCTCATGTCCGTTCTGCTCAACGCTCCGCCCGATGCGGACTTATAGACGTGCCGGTGGCTGGAGGAAACTCGGCCCGGATCGGAGAGGGGAGCGGCGGAAATCCGGCGAGCCGATCTTCGCGGTATCCCGTCATGCCCGCTCACCGGAAACGAAGAGGATACCCGCCTCCGTCACACAATAAGGCACGTGTCGGAAATCGCGGATGCGGACGACCTCGTCGCCGCGCCATTCGAGAAGCACGAAGCCGCGCACCGCATCGCCCGCCTGCGGGTTGCGGATCAGGATCGCCGGCTGGCCATCGACAAAGCCGAGCGACAGCGCCCAGTCGGTGACGCGGCCGTAGTTGCCGAAATAGGTCGAGGCTTCCTTCTTGCCGCGCAAGCGGGTGCGGTTGACGACGTCGACCTGGATATCCTCGGCGATCAGCGCCCGGACCCCGTCGAAGTCGCGCGCGTTGAACAGGTCGATGTAGCGGCGCAGCCGGCGCTCCTCTTCCGGATCGAGCCTGGGCACCGGCATGTCATCCGGCGCCGATGCCAGCGCCTTCAACTCCGCCCGGCCGCGATGCAGCGCCGCCTTGGTGGCGGCGAGTGTCGCGCCCGTCACCTCGCAGGTTTCAAAGAGGCTGAGGCCGAGCACATCGACCAGGATCACCGCGCTGCGCTGCGCCAGCGTAAGCCGCATGAAGCTGCGCAGGCTCGCCGCCGCCGCAAGCCTCGCCTCCGCGCTGGCGGAGAGGTCTTCCATTCCGGTCATGTCGGCCTCGGTCATGCGGGAGCGCTCCCGCTGGCGTCGGCGCAGATGATCCTGCGCCGCATTGTGGGCGATGCGGAACAGCCACTGCTCGGGGCGCTCGACCGCGGCGCCGCCGTCGTGCGCGGCAAGCGCCTTCACCGCCGCCTCCTGGACGATGTCCTCGCCCTCGATCGTCGAGCCGGCCATGCGGGCCGCGTAGCGATGCAGTTTCGGGCGCAGGCCGACGAGCATGGCTTCAAGCGCCGGGCGGTCGAATTTCGCTGTGCCCATCGTTCCCGTTCTCTTGATCGCCGGCCCGCGAGCCATATCGTACCCGTCAGGCCGACACGGCCTCGTCGGCTTTCGCCAGCATATGATAGTTGCCGATAATCTTCGCCGCCGACCTGGCCAGCGGTGTCGAGCGTCGCTCGGCGTGATCGGCGCCGAAGGCCTTGAAAGCGTCGAGTTCGGTCAGCGCCGAGCTGTCTTTTTCATAACCGACGATGTGGACGAATTCGCCGTTGTCGAGTTCGAGCACGAGATATCGCACGGATTGCGGCCTCGTTTCATCCAGCGCTTCGAACACTTTCGCCACCAGCGCCCGGTTCTCGGCGATGCCGGCGTCCTTCACGCCGTAGCGGATGAGATTGTGGTTCATGGTCGTCTCCTTTGGTTGGTCCAAGGAAGACGTTTCGTGCGGCCGAAAGGATTCTCATCGGCTCGCGAATCTTTTTACCCGCAACGAAGGCCAAGGGCGTCGAGATTGTCACCGAGCCGTAGGAAGCGTTTTTGGCAGCCGGGCGAGCCGTCGCAGAATTTCTCGACAGCGAAGGCAATCGCATGGTGCCGGCCAGCCGGTGGGCGGGCGGCATGCCCGTGTCGTCGGATTTGGGTCAATCGACCACGCCCGCCGCGACGCACCCGAATTCGCTACGCAAGGCAATCATCCGCGGGTTGCTTAGCCCCCAAGCTGCTGCAGTTTACGACAGGCCCGCCTCCTGCCTTCTCGGCATCTCAGGCGACATTGCTCTTTGTTGCCATCCCGGCATCGTCCAATAGATTCCGGTTTAGCAGGCTCGGTCGTTTCCGCTGAACGATTGGCGGAAGGCTCATTAATAGGCAACGAGACTTGCGGCTTGCGACTGACTTTCTTCGGCAGGATTTTTTTGCGTAGCGGCGCAGGTGCTTAGAACTTGGCAATTCGGCTCTTTGCAATTTCGATGAATGCACCGTTCGGAAATGCCGCCAGATAAGCACGATACATCGAGACATCGGATGTATCCTTGATCGATTTCCAAAATTCGAGCTCTGTCGCCGCGTTGATGTCTGGCTGATAGGGTTCTGTCGGAGACTGACTAGACCCAGCATCTGGGTTGAATGAGAACCCCGGCTCCACCAGGGACGAGTTGCTCCAGGGGACCTGCCTCCCGGAAGTCGCATTCATGACGTCCAACCGGACGCGACGCATGAGAATTTCGATGTCGATTGAGGGAGTCTTTATGCGCTTCACAAGAGCATCTGCAAAAGGGCTATGATTGGCGGCTCCATCGAGCGCGACATTGCCGGGCTGTGTCGCAAAGCCGATAAAGACCCCCCTGCCAGCATCCAAGGCTCCCAGCCCCTTTCCTATGGCAAGGCCGCGACTTTGACCCGGTCCACTCAATTGCTTGACGAAAGGGTTGTCCCGACAGGCATCGAGAAGGACGATGGCGGTATTTTCCTCGGCCGTCATGGCGGCGATAATGTCTTGTAGGCGCTCAGCCTCCAGAGCCAAGTCGGCCGGACGTTGAAGGGCGGCATCAATGGGCAATAGGTAGTTTTCCCCGTTCGCTTGGAGCCCGTGTCCGGCGAAGTAAAAAAGGGAGACGTCGCCCGGCAGCAAGTTTCGCCTGAATTTTCCGATGAGTTCCCTGAACGTTGATGCGTCAGCATCCAATCCGAGGGTGACCTCAAAGCCCGTCTCTTGCAAAACTCGGGAGATCGCATTCGCATCATTCACCCCGTTGGGGAGCGATGGCGCATAACGGTAGGCCGAGTTGCCGATGACAAGTGCATATCTCTGGCTGCGTTGAGCGATCTGGGCCTCAGAGGAAGCTGGTGTCGACAAGCCGGCCAGAAAAAGAAGGCACGCGCACAACAAGCAAATCTTGGACATTGCGACGTTCCCGAGCAAGGGAAAAGATTAGCATTCGTTAAGGCGCAAGGGTAGCCGCCGCACGAAGCGTTCCTGCTTGGGAAACTATGCAAAACGTCCTGTCCACAGTGATGTCTTGCGGGCCAATAAATTGCGGGAATTGTGCCTCAGATAAGAGTGCCCGACTCTTGCGGCAACACCGTTCAGTCGTTCAGACCGTTGCACTCGAGGCCGCCCGTCCGGCGCTGCGGCCGGAAAAGATGCAGCCGCCGAGGAAGGTGCCTTCGAGCGCCGCATAGCCGTGCACGCCGCCGCCGCCGAAGCCGGCGACCTCGCCCACCGCATAGAGCCCCGGCACCGGCTGTCCGGCGGCATCGAGCACGCGGCTGTCGAGGTCGGTCTGCAGGCCGCCCAGCGT
>NZ_RZSL01000037.1:0-21954 GCF_003997355.1 Mesorhizobium sp. M1E.F.Ca.ET.041.01.1.1
CCCTCATGAAAGCCGATCCCGACGCTGTCCAGCGCCGCGAAATCCTGACCAGCATATGGCGCATCGGATGCCACCGCCTGCACACTCACCATCGACATGCCGGAACTCGGAACCAAAGGCCGCAAGCCTCGCCGGCCTCGGCAAAATGGAGCGGCCGCGCCTGGGCGGCCGGGCCAATGTTCGCCAGGCCCTCTACATGCCCGGCCCTTCGCCCTGCGCTTCAACCCCGACCTCAAGGCAAAATACCAGGCGCTAAAGGCGGCAGGCAAACCCGCAAAGGTCATCATCTTGTTGCGAAAGCTCCTCATCCTAGCAAACGCTCTCCTCAAGGCGCAGCGAAAATGGCCCCTAAAACCCTTGACCGAAACGGATACCTTAGCCTTTCAGGTGAGGCGGGCCGAGATAGACCAACCGCGGGTTTAACTTCGCGAGTTTAAGCTGATTATGCCGATGCAACTCTAGCGCCTGCGCGACCGTTTTAGCTTCCATCAACAAGGCGGCAGGGTGGGAGGAAGTACCCTCCCCTGCCGCGAACAAGCTTTGGACAAAGCCCCACCTTGTCCGTAATGTGATCGGGAGGCCGGGGCGCGGCGGTGCTCAGCGGATGTGACGCGCGAGATCTGCGACCCTACCCATCAGCACTTCCATCGGTCCTCGCTGGAAGACGCGCAGCCAAAGCACCGCAAAAGTGCTGATAACCACAACGAAGCCAAAGAGCGTGGACAGGCTCTCGTCTTTGAAAATGTTTATCTTCATAAGATAGGCTATTCCCGCAATGTGCAGCACATAGGCCGTCAAAGACATCGAGCCGACTGCGATTATTGGCCAGACCAGCTTTCGCAGACGCGGGAGCGCATCCACAGCGAGCATGCAAGCCGCCAAGATGATCATTGCGCAACCGGTGCTGCCCACGATCGAAAGCGTCGTTTCGCTATGAGGTGCGGCTATCCATGACGACTTGACTATAAATGACGACTTGGAAGGCTCAAAAGCGCCGTCAACGTCAGACCACCACAAGGAGGTTTCAGTCAAAGCGCGGGAACTCAGCGCGAGCAAGGATCCCCCATGGCCCAACACGGCCAGCGCGACCCCCGCCAGACCAAGGCGCCAATGCGCTGCTAGCGTATTAAGATTAAGGCGCGCGATGGCCATGCCAGCGATGAGGAAAGGAACCCAGGTCACCGCGGGATAGTAGCCGTTGACCATGAGGTTGAAGACCGGGTCGAGGAGGTTGGGGGCAACCGACAGAAGGGAGGAACGGACTTGCGGGAGAACTAATGCCGTAGCGGCAGCGATCAAGCCCAGCTGATATGCGCTGAGCCGATGGAGCGGCAATACCAACAAGAAGCAAATTCCGTAGTATTCTAGGATGACTTCGACCTGGGTACCGAGGCAGCCCAGGATTGAGCCAAGCGCGAGCAAAACAAGGGCACGAATTGCGACTCTGGCGATGGCCTGTCTACCGGCTATCCCCGACTTCGGCGCCTTGCGACCTGTAATCAGGAGGATTGAAAAACCGGCCAATACGGCAAACAGGGCCGACGGCCGCCCATGGGTTAGTTCCATCAGAAACCCGACTAGTCCTCCTTCGCCGGGGTCGGGACCGAGATGGGCGGCATACATCCCGAAGACAGCCAGGCCCCGAGCGAGGTCGATGCCGACCAGCCGATCTACTACCGACCCATTCCTAGCGTCGGCAACCGGTGCCTTCATTACCATGGTAGATTCCCTTGCTGGGTGTGTGGATCGCGGGAGCCGCGATAGGAGAGCCGGTCGGCTGCTGCCGTCGCCTCGTGAAAGGGTTCAAAACATCGCGCCATCTGGCGCATCGAGCCGGCGACAGAGCTGTTCAGCCATTAGCCTGGGGTAAGAACAACAGATCGGCTCACAAAGCCTGTGTCACGGACCTGAAAAGTGGTGTCGCGGAACCGTCGTTTTTTGCATGATGGCTAAGCCGAGAGATCCACTGCACCGACGAGAGACTCAGCGACGTTAGATATCCGATCAGTACGCCGCGGCTCCGCCGGTGACGATCACCCCGGGTGTCAAGGCCAGGGCGTAAACCTGCCATAATCTGTGGTAGTGCGCCCGCGACCAATCCGTTCGACAAAGCTCGGCGCATGGTCGAGCCAATCATATTCTTCCATGTGGCTGTTGCCTGAAAAACCGAAGACGCCGTTCGCTGGTCCAGCTGTTCCAGACCTCGGCCTGCGTCGGTCATTAGAACCGGCGCGCCTGTTTCCCAAATCAATTTGCTGATGCAGCCGCCGGGGGTCACATTGAGCAAAAGTGCCGAGGTCAGGACGGGTTTCATAGGGGCTCTTCGTTTGGCTTTGTTAACGACCCCTTTCTTGCAAGTTGTAGCTGACAGCAGCCTGAAAGCTCCCCAAATAATTCGCTGCCGCCGGTTCAGCCTATTGTCAGCTTCGACCAATAAGATGGGAGCCTTGCCCTCATACCGGAGCTCGGCAGCATGATGCGAATACTGCTCACTGAAGACGATAAGGACCTTGGAAGTGCTATGCACGATCATTTGGTGGCTGGTGGCCACGCGGTCGACTGGGCCAAGAACCTGTCCGAAGCGCGCGATTATGCAGCTGTGGTCGGCTACGACCTTATTTTGCTCGACGTTCACCTGCCGGACGGCAATGGGATCGACTATCTGCGGGAGCTGATCAAGGAACTTGAATCGGCACCGGTCATCATTCTGACAGCCTGCGATCGGATTTCGCATCGCATCGAGGGCTTCAACGCTGGAGCCGACGACTATTTGGTCAAGCCGTTCGATCTGGGGGAACTCTCAGCGCGTATCCATGCAGTGGCACGTCGCCATGGGCATTTTCCGGAGCCGCAATTTTCGGTTGGGACGCTTTCCATACAGGCAGCCGAGCGACGCCTCTTCCGCGACGGGCAGGAGGTCTACCTGACTTGACGCGGATGGGCGGTGCTCGACTACCGTCTGCCCCAGCCCTGCACGGTCGTTTCAAAAGGGAAGATCGTGGACGCGCTTTTCGGCAGACGGCGCTGATTCATACTCTAAAAGAAAATTCGGCTTCCAGTTGCCTTGGCCATGACTGCCCTTCCCGAAAGATGGGTGACAGTTCATTCCGGATAGATGGGTTACACTTTCGGCCCTTTGCAAGGAGAGCAAGGTGCCTTGGAAGGAGTGTAACGTCATGGAAGAGCGGCTGAAGTTCGTCGCCCGGCTGCTGGACGGCGAGAAGATGGCGGTGCTTTGCCGGGAGTTCGATATCTCGCGCAAGACCGGCTACAAGATCCTCACGCGCTACAACGACAGCGGCCTGGAGGGGCTGACGGACCGATCGCGGCGGCCCTATCGCCACGCCAATCAGCTTCCGTTTCAAATCGAGAAGCTGATTGTGCGCCTCAAGCAAGACAAGCCGACATGGGGTGCGCCGAAGATACGCGAGCGGCTGGCCCGGCTGTATCCGGATGTGCACCGGCCCGCGATCTCGACCGTGCATGCCGTGCTCGACCGCCGGCATGGTCGAGCGCCGCAAGCGCAGGCGCAACAGGGCGACGGGGACACCACTTTCAAACGGCTGTCGCCCTAACGATCTTTGGTGTGCCGACTACAAGGGCGAGTTCGGCAGAGAACACGGCCGGGACAGGGGATCACAAACACTTGACCGTTCCAGACCCTGGCAGTGGCGCATCGATTGACCGTTGGCTCTGTTCGTGGGCACCGAAAATAGGGCCTTCTTGGTCCTCGGCAGAGAATATGGCCCGGACGGGGGATAACAAACACTTGACCGTTCCAGACTCTGGCAGTGGCGCATCGATTGACCGTCGACTCTGTTCGCGAGCGCCGAAAATACGGACGACCCCTATGGTCAAAGTGCACTTCTGACCTGCTAGGCACTGTTCGATAACTGGAGGCACCCGCTACGGTGCCCTCGTATTTAAGACACCTGTCAGTTTCAAGCCTGGACATTGACGCGTGGCGCGGCTGCCATTCGTTGACCGCCACGTCGAATTGCCCGCCAACCAGTGTACAGCCGCCGGTGGTCACATTGAGCAAAAGTGCCGAGATCAGGAGGGGTTTCATAAGGCCTCTTCGTTTGGCTTTGTTAACGACCCCTTTCTTGCAATTGTAGCTGACAGCAGCCTGAAAGCCCCCAGATATTCGCTGGCGCCGGTTCAGCCTACTGTCAGCTTCGATCAATAAGGCAGGAGCCTTGCCCTCATACCGGAGCTCGGCAGCCTGATGCGAATACTGCTCATTGAAGACGACGACGACCTTAGAAGTGCTGTGCACGATCATTTGGTGGCTGGTGGCCACGCGGTCGACTGGGCCGAGGGCCTGTCCGGAGCGCGCGGTCATGCAGCTGTGGCCGGCTACGACGTTATTTTGCTCGACGTTCACCTGCCGGACGGCAATGGCATCGACTATCTGCGGGAGCTGATCAAGGGGCTTGATACAACGCCGGTCATCATTCTGACAGCCCGCGATCGGATTTCGCACCGCATCGAGGGGCTCAACGCTGGCGCCGACGACTATTTGGTCAAGCCGTTCGATCTGGGGGAACTCTCGGCACGCATCCGTGCAGTGGCACGTCGCCAAGGGCATTTTTCGGAGCCGCAATTTTCGGTTGGGACGCTTTCCATACAGGCAGCCGAGCGACGCCTCTTCCGCGACGGGCAGGAGGTCCACCTGTCTGGACGCGAATGGGCGGTGCTCGACTGCCTTCTACGCCGGCCCGGTTCGGTCGTTTCAAAGGGGAGGATCGAGCACGCGCTTTATTCATTCAATTCGGAGTTCGAGAGCAACACAGTGGAGGTTTATGTCAGCCGGCTCCGCAAGAAGATCGGCGGGGATAGAATAGCAACCGTGCGTGGCTCCGGATACAGGCTCGTGGTCACATGACGAACTCGAACAGCATGACGAGAAAGCTGATATCGTGGTTAGGCGGGGCAACGCTCCTGGTTTGGATCGCCGCCCCAACCATTGCTGCGTTCATTTTTTGCAATAATGTAAACGAAAGTTCGGATGACTTGCTCCAGGCGAGCGCAGAGTACAGAGAACCAGAGCTGATCAAGGTCTTGAATGGAAAACACGTTGATCAATACAATAACCACTTGCCAACTTATAAAAAGTACTGGACCTATCGTGAGCAGGTTATTAATAAGTACGGGGTAGTGCTTATTTCCGAACCGGAAGAGGGTCAGCAGCCCTTCCCTGATGCTCCCCTGAGTAACGGCTTTTGGGGAAACGCTGATTACCGCGTCTACACAGAGGAGATCCAAGACGGCGTGTATCATCAGTTGGCCGAACCGCTTGATGGCCGCCGTACCACAATCGCGAAGGGCGCACTTTTTGTCTTCCTTCCGACACTCGTGCTCCTGCCCTTTAGCTTAGCTGTTTGGTGGATCGTGATCCGGCGCTCGCTGCGGCCAATCGAGGTACTGCGACAGCAGATCGGATCGCGCGACGGCGGCAATCTGTCACCAATGGACTTGGGCGATTTCCCGGCAGAGTTGGCTCCAATCGCGGCATCCGTCAATCGGCTTCTCGATCGTCTGCGGGCGGCTCTCGAGGCCGAACGCGAGTTCGCCGCAAACAGTGCGCATGAACTGCGCACGCCGATCGCAGGTTCAATCGCTCAGATGCAGAGATTAGTGGCCGAGCTTCCCAATGGGTCGGCCAAAATGCGTGCGCGCGGCATCGAGCAAGCGCTGTCGAGCCTTGGCCGCCTTGTCGAAAAAGTGCTTCAGCTCGCTCAAGCCGAATCGGGGGTTGGCATGGCGGATCACGCGATCGATCTTGTCCGATCGGTTCGGCTGGAAATCGACGACCTGAGGAAAAAGCCGCAATATGCCGGACGCCTGCATCTTAACGTCGACGGCTGCACCACTTTGATGCGCAAAGTGGATGTCGATGCGTTTGGGATCCTCCTTCGTAACCTGATCGAGAATGCGCTGATACATGGACTGCCCACTGTTCCGACAACAGTTTCCGTCCAAACTGATGGAACCATCGCTATTGCAAACGCCGGACCGGTGGTGCCCCTCCCCGACCTCGAAGGGCTTACAAAGCGATTTAGTCGTGGTGCTACTCCTGCTGCGGGCTCAGGCCTTGGTCTACATATCGCTAACATGGTTATCCAGCGGATCGGTGGCAGTCTAGAGCTTGCGTCGCCCGCCCGCGGTCGCAATGATGGTTTCGAGGCGATCATACGAATTCCTCAATGACACCGGTGAATTCGACGACAGTTGGACACAGGGCGGATTGCTGGCAAGGCTGCTGACAGGGCGAACTGTACGGCAGTATGTATACGGCGTAGAAATCGTACTTCACACAACGCATTTCGGCCGCGGCAATCAATGCCGCTATCATCGTCTGAGCAGTTCGATCGAAGCGACACGACATGATCGGCAAAATCGAAGGCTCCGCCTCACCGCTCGCTCGATTTCGCCCGGGGAGAAAAAAGGCCATCCGAGAAAGTGCAAGCCGCCGCGCAAAGGCGACGTGTCCAATTGTCTGGGTGCCCCTGTGCGCCGGCCCGATCGGGTTGGCGGGGTCCAGTAAGGACCCGGACCAACCATTCCATTTAGACGACCGGCAGGTTTTAATCGGCGTCCGGATCGCCGTCCCAAAATGCCCCAAGTATACGGCTAGAAAGGCTGCCAACGATCGAGCTTTGGTCGGAGGCGTGCTTGTCAGCGTCTTGGGTGCTTGACCGGCCTTTGCAATGGCCATCGCCATCGCAAGTATCGTGCGTGGCCAGTGAGACCGCAATTTCATCAGCCTGGAGCCGACCGTATCGGTGCTTTTTTATGATTTAGGGATTTTTCGTTTTCCTCTTGGATCATCACGGGTTTGGAGAGGATCTGGTGTTAAGTGCCATTCGGAGCGCCGGCGAACCGCCCGAAATTAATGTGGTCGAGTGATGAAGCCTCCCGAATGCGTTAAACGAGACCCTTTATGGCGGCCCTGGCTGACAACAGTCTGAAAGCTGCAAGCGGCATGCGAAAATGGGGCGATCCTGAATGACGACAGATGCTATCAACATGAAAGAGGCTCGCCCTGAAAGCTGAGCACGCTTTATGCTCAGGCTGCTGACAAGGCCAAAGCAGCGTAAGTGCGTAGTGAAATCCAAGGTCCACATGGGTCGTCGCGCGTCCCATGCGCCTGGGAAGGCGCCGGCCCGGCCAAGCTTTCCCAGCTCGTCCGCATGATGCTTCGCTGAGCGTCAATGGACGTTGGCGCGAGACCAAGGCGTCGTGCGTTGCAATCCGGACGGTCCAGGGTATCAGGAGTTTCACGGCCTCGGCCCGCTTGGCTGGCCACAGTTGAAGCTCCAACGTACCGGCTGGCACCGGGAAATTGGGCTCTGCGCTGCCTCAACGCTGATGGCACGGTCAATGCTTGCCTACCGATGGGGCCGCCCATGCCGTGATGCTGTCGGTCGACGTTCGCAAACCAGACCCTCGCGAGACCCAGCGAAGGGGCTCGCCGGTACGACGAGGGACCTTACCTCTTTATGCGCGGCATCATTAGCCTTACACGTCGTCCCTCGCGCTCGGGTCTTTGTGGGGCGGATGAAGTCCTGATCGCGGTGGCACTGCTGCATGTTTGCGTAAGACCCATCCAGTCACGATCGCGCTGTCCTTCGATGTCGCGGTGCTGATAGGCGGGCAGATCGGTGTGCGCGGCGCCCGCCAAAGGATCGTCGTCACGCCGGAGGAGGCGAGCGTCATAGCCGGCGCGCCGGCGAAAGGCGCTTTCTGTCGGATGCCCGACAATGTCGGATATCGCAAGTATCAAGGTTGGATCAAACCTTGCGAATCGGGGCTTTCTTACTTGGCACGGGGCATGCTCAGGTATCCGCAAACACCCAATGGATAACGAGCAGACTTCCCATGGCCTCACCATGCCGAAAGTTTCCCGGACGCATCCAAAGATGAGGCTCGCGTCAGGCCCAGCAACACGCTGACGGCTCATGTGGCTCGGCGTCGCGTGCCGATCCACTTTCTCCCAATAGGCGTTCGGGAGACATAGATCCTTCAAAATGAGGAACAGATCACTTTGCCAGGAACGCAGCCCATAACCCCACTCTCCCTACCAGAACTACCAAGCAAGCCCCGCACTCATGGGCTTCGCAGGACGTCCGTTGCGTCCGAGTTGGTCGGCGCGGGGCCGGCTCCGATCCCCGTCGCATGGGAGGACGGCAAGGCGAGGGATTTCGTGCTCGACAACGGCATGGAGGTGGTCGTCATTCCCAACCACCGGGCGCCGATCGTCACCCACATGGTGTGGTACAAGATCGGCAGCGCCGACGAGCCGCCGGGCAAATCCGGCATCGCCCATTTCTTCGAGCATCTGATGTTCAAGGCGACGACCAACCATGCGGGCGGCGAATTCGACCGCGCAGTGTTCGAGATCGGCGGCTCCAACAACGCCTTCACCTCCTCCGACTACACCGCCTTCTATCAGACAGTGGCGCCGTCGGCGCTCGAGCTGATGATGAGCTTCGAGGCCGACCGAATGCGAAACCTCATCCTGACCGACGATGTCGTCAAGACCGAGCGCGATGTGGTCATCGAGGAGCGCCGCTCAAGCACCGACACCAACCCGCAGGACGTTCTCCATGAGGAGATCGACGCGACGCTGTGGCAGAACCACCCCTATCGCATCCCGATCATCGGCTGGATGCAGGAGATCGAGCAGCTGAACCGCGTCGACGCCACCGTCTTCTATGAAAAGTACTACTGGCCCAACAACTCCGTGCTGATCGTGGCCGGCGATGTCGAACCGGACACGGTGCGGGCGCTGGCCGAAAAGACCTATGGCAAGGTGGCGCGCGGACCTGACCTGCCGCCGCGCATCCGGCCGGTTGAGCCCGAGCAGAACACCAGGCGCACCGTCACGCTCTCAGACGCCCGCGTCAGCGTGCCCAGTTTTTCGACGCAGTGGGTGGTGCCGTCCTACCACACCGCCAAGCCGGGCGAGGCCGAAGCGCTCGACCTGCTGGCCGAAATTCTCGGCGGCGGTAACCGCGGCCGGCTCTACCAGGCGCTCGCTGTCCAGCAAGGTATCGCTTCCAGCGCCCGCGTCTATTTCCAGGGCACTGTGCTCGACGACACCAAGTTCGCCATCTATGGCGCACCGCGCGGCGATGCCAAGCTGGCTGATCTCGAAGCGGCGGCCGCTGCCGAAGTTGCCCGCATTGCCGAGGATGGTGTCAGCAACGAGGAACTAGGCAAGGCCAAGGACCACTATTTGCTCAATATGATCTTTGCGGAAGACAACCTGGACTGGCTCGCCAGCATCTACGGCTCGACGCTGGCCACCGGCGGTACCGTGAAGGATGTCGAGGAACGGCCGAATCGCATCCGCAAGGTTACCCCCGAGCAAATCAAAGCAGTTGCCGCCCGCTATCTCGCGTTCGACCGTTCGACCACGGGCTATCTCTTGCCCAAGACGGAGAATCAAGAGATGACGCTCGGCGCTCGGCCCCATGCTGCGATGAACATCCAGGAGGTGAAGTCCGAAAAGGGCATCATCGCCTGGCTGGTGGAGGACCACACAGTGGAAATCGTCAACATCGGCTTTGCCTTCAAGGGCGGCACCAAGCAGGACCCGGTCGGGAAGGAGGGGATGGCCAAACTGATGGCCGGCCTGTTCATCGAAGGCGCTGGCCATTACGACAGCGGTGCCTTCCAGGTGAAGCTCGACCATGCCGGCGCCGAAATGAGTTTGGACGCGCAAAGCGACGACATCTACGGATCGATGTGCATGCTTTCCAAAAAGCAGGACGCGGCGTTCGGCCTGCTTCGGCTCGCGCTGAACGCGCCGCGCTTCGAGCAGGGGCCGATCGATCGCGTCCGCGCCGAGATTGTCTCCCGCATCGTCGGCAGCGAGCGAGACCCTAACGCCATCGCTCAGCGCAAATGGCTGCGCGCGATCTATGGCGCGCATCCTTGTTCAAGGCCGGGAGAAGGCACAAAAGAGAGCCTCCCCGGCATCACGCCGTCCGACCTCCGCGCCTTCCACCAGGCCATTTTCGCTCGCGACGGGCTCCATATTGCCGTGGTGGGTGACATTGACGCGAACACGTTGAGGGAAAGGCTTGACCAGCTGTTTGGTGATTTGCCTGAGCAACAAACCCTCGTCCCCGTCTACGATGTCGCGCCGAAACTCGGTCAACTGGTGGAGGAGAACTACGACCTGCCGCAGACTTCGCTGACGTTGGCCTGGCCTGGCGTGAAGCCTAGCGCGCCGGATTTCTACGCGGCCGTGCTGCTGAACGACATCCTTGGCGGCTCATACTTGACTTCCCGCCTTTACGAGGAGGTACGTCAAAAACGCGGCCTTGCCTATCACGTCAGCTCTGAACTAACCCTTGACTCGCTTCTGGTTACGACAGAGACACGCTCGGACTGCGCTGCCCAAACACTGAGCATCGTGCGAGATGTGGTAAAGCAGATGGCGCAGCAAGGACCGACCGGGGCCGAGCTCAAGGCGGCGAAGAAGCACCTGATCGGCGCCTATGCCATCGACCAACTGGGCTCGACCCGCTCGATTGCAGACCGGCTCCTGGATTTGCAGATTCACAAGGCCGACGTCGACTACAACCAGCGTCGCGCCCGCAGCATCGGTCGGGTGACGCTCAAACAGGTCAAGGCGGCGGCCAAAAAGCTGCTTTCGGCCGAGCCCGCCATTTTGGTGGTCGGCCCGCCGCTGGGCGGCAAGGATGAGTAAAGAAACTCATCACACCTTCCTTCTTCATCGGGGCTTCTCGTGGGAAGAGCGTTGGAGGCCCGTGGGCCAAGCAGATCATGCAGACGCGCGGAGTCGTTTTCGCCGACCTTGCGCGGCATTGGCGGTCCGGCGGCCTCTCGCCGAAATGGCGCTCCTCAGCATGTATGCCGCCTTTTTGCAGAATTCAGTCGCACGCCACCAGCAGGCATGGTGGATGAAGCAAACATCCGACTGCTTAATCCATCAATTGATGAACCGCGGGCACTCAAACTAACGAAACTGCTGTCTTTTCATCGGGCTAGCGTGGTCTACCAGCTGCTTTGCCGAGGCCCTACGACGAACCCACTGGTGCAGAATACACACTGACGGCCCGTCGACCTGGATGTTCGCTGCGTTGAGGAGGAATCCGGTATTGCCCCTGTGCCTGCCGATGATCCGTCGCCTGAAATCCCCGCACCTGTTTGGAGCCATCGACCGCCTGCCGGCACTCGGCAGACCAGTTGGCAATAAGACGTTCGAGGTCGTCAATCCGTCGACCGGCGAAGTTTTGGCAGAGCTTCCCGATATGGGCGTGGAGGAGACACGTGCTGCGGTAGACAAGGCCTATGTTGCGCAGTCGGGATGGGCCGCGTTGACGGCCCGAGAACGTAGCGACGTTCTTTGGCGATGGCATCAGCTGATCATCGACCATGCAGGCGATCTCGCCGCGATTCTGACTGCGGAAATGGGCAAGCCGCTTGCCGAAGCCATTTCAGAGGTATCGCATGCGGCGGCGTATCTGCAATGGTATGCCGAAGAGGCCAATCGCGTCTATGGGGAGACGATCTCGGCACCCTCGACAGACCGCCGAATGCTAGTGATCAAGCAGCCCATCGGCGTTGTTGGCACGATCACGCCATGGAATTTCCCGGCCTCCATGGTGGCGCGCAAAATCTCGCCGGCCTTGGCTGCGGGCTGCACAATCGTGCTCAAGCCCGCTGAACAGACGCCGCTTGTGGCTGGCGCAATGTTCGCCCTCGCCCATCAGGCCGGCTTTCCCGATGGCGTGGTCAACCTGATCTATGCGTCCGAAGGTGATCGCGTGGGCCGTGAACTCTGCACCAATTCCAAGATTCGAAAGATCAGCTTCACCGGTTCGACGGAGGTCGGACGGCTGCTGATGCGTCAGTGCTCTGACCAGATCAAGAAGGTCAGCCTTGAACTCGGCGGCAATGCACCTTTCATCATCTTCGATGATGCCGACATTGACGGTGCTGTTGACGGTGCGGTCCAGGCGAAGTTCCGCAATGCCGGCCAGACCTGCGTTTCCGCGAACCGCATTTACGTCCAATCGAGCGTTCACGATGAGTTCGTCAAGAAATTCGTGGAAAGAATCCGGCACTTGTCGGTTGGCGACGGATTCGATGCCGGAGTGGACATCGGACCGCTCATCGACAAGCATGCTCTGGCCAAGATCGAGTCTCACATCGCAGATGCCATTGCGAAAGGCGGCACAATACGATGCGGGGGCCAGCGTATCGGCAAGAATGGCACGTTTTTCGAACCCACGGTCCTCACCGAGATTTCCAGCGTCATGGCAGTCGCGCAAGAGGAGACATTCGGGCCGCTCGCGCCGATCATTCGCTTCAACGATGCGGATCAGGTCGTGCGCGAGGCCAATGACACGATCTACGGCCTCGCCGCATACTTCTATGCCTCAAACCTGAAGCGGGTCTGGCGTGTGGCAGAGGCTCTGGAATATGGCATGGTTGGCATCAACACGGGACGCATGTCCTCGGAGGCGGCACCGTTTGGCGGGATCAAACAATCCGGCATCGGGCGGGAGGGTTCCCGTCATGGCCTCGAGGACTATCTGGAAATGAAATATCTTTGCATGGGCGGGATTTGAAACCTGCTGCACTGTCTCTCCGCCCCACCGGGGGGCGGCCTGCGGTCAATGCCGCCACCTAATTGGAAGTTCCAAACGCCGTTGACCTGAAACACGGATGCCCGGCAGGAGACTGAGCTCGCTGCCGGGCCGGACATGCCTTGGGAGGGCATAAATCAGCGCTCCTAGGGCCGATGGGCCACTCAGTTCGTGCGCCTTTTGCCGATTGCGTTGCATGTGCCGTGCCAAGCCAAAAAGCATTGATAAACCGCCGATGGATCAGCTTTTGCCCTGTTGCGCATTCTACATTGTGGGATATGCGACAATGCCCAAGCGGTTGAATCGTCGTGTTGCAGAACCCCAGACGGGTCATGACTGCTATTCTTAGGACAGTGCGCAGCAAGCCGCTACTCGCTGCACTCCAGGCACACCATTTCCATAATCAAGCGGTGGGTGCTATGTCTGACCGAGCTGTCGACCAGGGAACGGTGTGAGGCCTCAAATCCCTCCATATTGTTGCACCCGCCGGTCCAACAGGACTGCAGGTCCGGACTCAAAGGATCTTGGCTGCTATGGCGACATTGCGGTGCACGCCGCTTTCCGACCAATGATGTGCGTCCAGGTCGAGGCCGGCCCTAATGAACCACCGCCTTGGCACCCTCGCCCATCTCATTTTCGGCATCGACAAGCTAGACCAGAGCGCACTTGCAAGGCGCCATGCAGTCCTGTCGGCGGGCGAACTGTTGGTGACGGGTACAGCTGCGAGCGAACGTTCATCCACCGACGCACAGCGCGGACTGTCGCTTTTCAAATTAGGAAATCTCTGTAGCCACCATTCATGAGCGCGCGGCCACGCGAGACGGCCCGACGGATGCGGTCGCGCAGATGATCGCGAGGATCCGCCCAGTCGGCATGGACGCGCCGTTGACCGATGAGAACTTCGGCGAGCTCGCGATGAGGTGCTCCGGCGAGCGAACCGTCGAGCGCACGAAGAACGAAGGACAAACGAACGCCGCGCTTTTCCGGCGCAAACAAGCGGGGGGGCAACTGTTGCCCTAGACTGAGAGCATTGAGGCACTCCAGTCCCCTCAGTCGATGCTTTAAAAGCACCGCGGGCCAGATGGCTTGCGTATGCAGGCAAACAGGGTGGAGGATATTCGCGCCCGAGACGGCGAGCTGCAGCGCGTGGTCCGCATTGCGAAGAAGAACATGCTGGCTCTTGTCGGGCGCCAGCAGGACGATTGCACGACAGGGCAATGCCGAGAGTTCGAACGGCGGTGTCGGCGACGAGGCAGGCAACCGTTCCGCAATGACCGGCAGCACATGGACGCACCAGAGCGGACACCAGAATACGACCGAAGCGCGGCCACAAGACTCCGCGAAACAGAACACCCCAGCGTGACAGGTCGCCGGCCGACGCGACCATATCGAGAAAGGATTGGAGAGACCAAGTCTTGCAATGCTGGCGCGCAGCGGTCAGATCGCGCTGGAACGCTGGATTGCGGCGTAAGAACTCCCAAGCCCACTCCCGCAGCGTCAGGCCAGCGGTGTAGTCGTATGATCTTTCATCCCGCCAATCGGCCTGATCCGCGCCAGTCAGGAGATTCATGACTGACATCCCCTGCCCGCGCCTGCGTGCGTCGAAACATTATGCCACTTCGCAAAGCATCGGCGTAGGCAGCAGACGTCGAAGACCCCGTTTCGTTGAAGCGTCAGCCATCGCCACTGTCGGCGACAGAAGATGTGCCCAAATTGCCACCAGACCGTCGAACTGGCACAGCGACGGCCAGCGCGACCTGGAATTGATCCCGTAACAGTCATCGGCTCCTGCGTCGCGATCCAGACGTCCCTTGAAGGCGCAGTAGCGCGGCAGTGGATCGCACGCTGCTTGTCGGCAAGTTGTCGTAGCGGCGGCGCCATAGGCACGGTCATCGGAGGGTCTCCTGCGGCAAGCTTTCGCCATTGGAGGCCAATCTCCCCGCTAGGGCAGCCTGTGCAGTTGCACAGGTGAAGCGGATCAATCAGGGGGAGCCATGGCGGAAACTGGATGATGGCGGCTTGAGGAGAGCGGCGTATCGAGGCGGGTGATGAAGCCTGCCAGTACCTCTCAAGGAGAGTGATACGCCATGAACGAGACTATCAACACATTGTTCGCCTTCGTCAGCCCGACGAAATCGATGATACCCTGACGGATGTACTTCGCAGCGGCGCGCGCAAATTGCTTGCGCATGCGATCGAGATGGAGGCCGAGGCGTATGCCAAGGCGGTCGACTGCCTGACGAAAGATCATATTGCGTCGCTGGCGCTCTACGATTTCCCCGCCCAACACTGGGATCATCTGCGAACGTCCAATCCCATCGAAAGCGTCTTTGCAACCGTTCGCTATCGCACGGTGCGTACCAAGGGCTCGCTATCCTCGAAAACCGCCCAGCTGATGGTCTTCAAGCTGTTGGCCGCGGCCAGGAAGTGGCGACGATTGAAAGGACAAAATCAGTTGCCGAAACTCATCGCAGGTGCCAGGTTCCTGGACGGAATCCAGGTCATCGAAACGAAGCCGCAGAGCGCCGCTTGATCAGCCTCGTCACCCAAATTCCAGCATAGCTCCATCGGAACTGCCAGCCTTCCTTGCCGATCAGGCGCATATCAGCGCTGACGATACCGAGGACGGCGATGGCGGTCACCTCCAGGCCGCCGAGTAACGACCCTCAAAACACCGCACTGGTCGAGGCCAGCCTGAACCGGTATCTTGTGCCTGCCCTCGGGAGTCGCTCTATCCACCATGTGATCGACACCGACATTGCTAACGTCACCAAGAAGATCGTCGCCGGGGGTCACCCGCAAGCGGCTAACACGGCCTTCTGGTGTATGCGGGCATTTTTCAACTGGTGTCGCAAACCGCCGCAACGGCTCATCCGCGGTTTCCCCGCGAGGGATTGGAAAATCCGGATCCGGCCCCGATCGTCAAGCGCAAGCGAGTGGTGAACGATGCCGAACTGGCGGCTATATGAACGGGCTGTGAGCCCGAACCGGGCGATATCGGCTATTCGTTCGGCTCCATCGTCAAGCTGCTCATTCTGACCGGACAGAGGCGTACGGAAGTTGCCGCGATGCGTTGGTCCTCAACCTTGAAGCCGGAACATGGAACTATCGGGTGACCGCACGAAGAACGAAGAGCCTACGCTTATTCCGCTGCCCACACTGGCGGTGTCGGTCCCCCAGACGGTACCGAAGACCAATGACACGTTTTTTTCCCTGCGAGGGGCAACGAAAGAAGCCACTTCTCAGGCTACGCGAAGGGCAAGAAGGCTCTAGACGGCAAGGTCAATACTGACGGGGTGGCTTTGGAGAACTGGACCCTTCACGATCTGCGCAGGACGCTCGCGACAAATCTCGGCAGGCGGCAGGTATTGCCACACGTCATCGAGCACATACTGAATCACAAGGCGGCGTCCTTGACAGACATTGGCGAAATCTACAATCTCTATAGCAAAGTCAAGGAGAAGCGCGAGGTGTTGCAGATGTGGTCAAATCACATCGAATGGCTGATCAAGCAGGCTGCGGATGACGCTCTGGCGGCGTAGCTGCTGGCATGGGCGGAAGATGCGGCGCAACAATCGTCAGAGCCTCATCGAATTGGAGATCATGCTTGACCAGCAAATGCGCGGCCAATGCTTCGATGGCCGACCAGTGATCGAGTACTAGCCGGGCCGTGCAATCTTCGATCCGCCCCCAATCGGGGCGGCGCGGCATCAGGAACCGCAACTCACCATAGATTCGCTTGGCATCCGCGTAGTCGCAGCTCCCCTCATTCCCATCGGACGCATTCATCGCCATATCGCGCGGGTCCAGATAGCCTTCGAATGCGGATTCTGCAAAAGGACCTGCCAGACACGCAACTATCTCCCGGATCGCATCATCGCGTTCCAAACATCGATCCATATCGTTCTCGAAAATCGGCTTTCGCTTCGAGGTGAATCCTTGCGCTGAATAAAAACCCGCGCCTTCGACAACACCACCGCACTCTCCGTCACCGGCGTCGGGGTAAATACTAACACTTGAGAAAGCAGGGAGTTCACGGTCGTCGTCGAACGTCTGACGGTGCAAAACGATGGCGGCCACCGCGTGCCCGGCTTCGTGATGCGCCACAGACGGAAGATATTGGGAGGCTACATTCATGCGGTGCGGCTCTCAGATCTAGTTTGCTTTTGCGCATAGGACCGCAATTGTCGTGCCAACTGGGAAAATCGTTTCGGGCAATGCGATCGCTCCGATAGCGTTGCGTCTCCTGTCTGACATTGTTGGGAAGTCGACACGCGCCCGTCGCAATGCGGTCGACCTTCCGCGCGAGTTGGGTGACCCGTGAAGGCGGCCGACCAGGACGATGTTGCGCTGATCGGCGACGAAGGCGCGGCCGGGCGAGATCGCGCATCAGGGGGTGACCGGCGTGTCGGCGAAGTCGAAGTCGTCGATGTCCTTGGCCAGCGGCAACTTGGCGACAGCGAACTGGTATTTGATGGAGCGGGCCTGCTTCTCCGATATCTCGGCCTGCAAGAGATCACCGACAATCCTGGGCGGCTCGTGCCGTCGCTTGATGGCGACGCGCCCATGATCTCGTCATAGGCTCTGCGCATTCCGTAGAGCTTCAGCGCTCCCATCAGTTCCAGTACCTCGGTGCGTTCCATGGCTGTTTGTCCTCCTGAGACTGTCATAGCGGGTGCAGTCGGCGACACTCGTGAGCTAGCTTCAGCGCTTGGGGAATGGAAAGGATCGTGCCCGGCGCCGGATCGCGGCTGCGGGCCAGGATGTTGAGGATCACCGGCGCCGACGATGCACCGTGCTCGATGGCTTCCTGACAGGCGGCCTCGACCGCGCTCAATCCGTCGGTCAGCACCCAGGTGAGGATCAACACCATCTGCCGGTCGACGTCATCAACCGCCTTGAGCTGCGCCGCACCTTCTCCATTGCCGACCGCACGACCCAGCTAAGGAACGGCGCGCGCCGTGTGCCAGGGATCGTAGACGACCTCGTTGCGGCCAAAGGAGCGAACGTGTTCTCCCACGACCACGCCATCCTCTGGCGGATGCGATCCGATCGACATAAGCATGGATCTCGACGGGCCGACCGACGGCACTCGACAGCACCGAGTATTTGTTGTTGTCGAAGCGCACCGTGCAGGTCTTCGACACCGACGGGGGAATGCAGTGGAAGCCGTCGAAGCGACCGGCAGCCGCTCCCGCTGCGGCTTGGCCGCATTCGCCGACAGCAGCCGGTCCCGCGTCTCACGCCGAGCTCCCATGCGGGGATAGGGCTGGTGCTTGCGCTCGTAGCGGAACTCCGTCTGCTCAGAACGCAGGACCTTGCGCACCACCTTGCGCGAGATCTTCAGCTCACGGCAGATCGCCTTGATCGACTTCCCCTGGACCAGCGACAGCCGACGTATCTTTGCAATCGTCTCTAAAACCAACATCCAAAACACAAATGCCTCCGATCAAGCCGGAGGCATCTTGATGACCCCATCGTTAAAGGGTCCCGTTTGGACGAAAATCACCCTTTAAACAGGGTCCCCATTCCACGAAAAATCAATGCACTACCTTCCAAAGCTGCGAGAGATCGCCACCGACCGCTTTGAAGGGGCTTTCGGCGGTCTCGTCAGCGAGGTTGTGGCATGAAGAAACATCAATCCACAGCATTGGGCCGAAGCATGCCACGGGCTCATGCCGCGGGAGAGCGGGAAGATATTCTTGAAAGAAGCGGTCTCCGACATCAATACCGACAGGATGGGCAGCTTTCTCACATCACTTGAGGTCGAGCGTGGCAGTTGCGACCCGCAATGCAAGGCTGGCGGCGATGGATGCCTTTGCGCGGTTCCTGATTTCGGAGCACCCCGAATATTAGGATACGCTGCAACTGGTGGTGACACTTCCCTTCAAGAGGGCGCGTGGGTGGCACCTGTCGAATATCTCGATGAGCCCGGAAATCAAGAGCGTCCTGGCGCGTATCGTCCGCCGCACGCCTTCTGGACAGCGGGATTACGCTCTGTTTTCGCTGATGTTCAATACGGATGCACGAGTTCAGGGATCCTGAATCTTCGATTGTGACCTTCGTCTGGTATCGCCCTGTCCCGCCGAGCAAAGCAACGACCGCCCCACACTGCTCACCCGGTTCGGTGTTCCATACTTGCTGCGCACACATGGCTGCGGGCGAAGGAACCACCATGGCGGAAAAAAGCATCCATCATCGCCCTTTGCGGGACACGACGGCCATCCACCTCGTCAAGGCGGGTGTTGACATCGCCACCATCAGTCGATGGCCAGGCCACTCGGGCTGAACTAACGATGCGCTACGCCCAGGCCGGTATCGATATGAAGCGGCAAGCGCTCGAACAAGGCTTCCCCGACGTGATGTCATCGGCAAAAGATCAGACGATCATCGCTTTGATGGCTGGATGTTTGGCTGGCTGCACCGCTTGTAGACGCTCAGTTATGTGGAGTTGTATCGCGGGAAGTCGCGCGTCTTGGGCTTTTGCGGTGTCAGCTCCACATCTCTCCGCAGTGCACGTTGTCACTGTTGAAGAGCCGTTTGTTCAATCTTCGTCCTGGCACGGCAAGGGTTGTCGATATTGTGGGCGTCTTGCGCTTGCCGAGCTTGTCCGAAATCCAGCGCCGGATCAGGCGTGAACACTGTTGCGTAGTTCGTCAGCCAGAGCGCGGAGAACGTCGGCGCTTCCTTCCAGCGCCGTAAAAGCGTAGGGATTGAGGAACTGTCGGCCCCAGAACAGATTGCGATCTGTGCCGGATAGCGTAGCTTCCTCGCTGACACGCGGCCAATTCTCCGCAATGCATCGGAGCTGGCCTTCAACAATCGCAAGAGCTTCCGGCGCGCTGAGCAGGAAGTGATGCGCCGCTTCAAGGCAGGACGCTATCCGGCTCATGCGGTTATTGCCGCTGATGAGCATGGCCTGGCTGGCCTCCTGGCCACTGCGGGCCTGCGGACAAATATCGTACGCAGGCGTGAGGGTGAGCTTAGCGCCGTCCCAGAATGCCGCATGGTTGCGGGCATGATCGTCGGTGTTGCCGCAAAGTATGTTGAAGACAATGCGGCTGAACAACTCGCGCAGAGTTTCCGACGGCGCGGTGAATCGGTGGCGAATGATCTCCGCCAAATCCTGGTAGCTGGCGTAACGCGCCATCATCTCATCGAGCGCGAGCATCGTCAGCGCTGAGACCATGGATTTGCGTTGCCAGCCGCCCGTGACCTTGATCCGGTCGAATCGCTCGACGAGCAACACGTCGTTGCCTGCGGCGCGAACGAGCGAGACGGATGCCGCTCTGATGCCGCACAAGGCGGCAAGCCGCATGGCTATGAATTCTCCTTTGACGACGCTGTAAAGGTCGGCAGACGAGGAAAATTTCGCGACATGCTTGACGGCGTCACCCTCGATCAGCGCCTTTGGCCTTGCGCCGCCGATCGAGCTGCCGTGATGCAGCGCCTGATCTAATTCGGGGGTGAGCGGAATACCTTTCTCTACCCGCTCCGCCGATTGGACAAGCTCTTCGAGAGTGGCATTGGCCAGTGCGCGCGGCTCGTAATGCATTGGCGAAAACTGAAAATCGAGCGCGCCGATGCGGTCCGAGCCTGATTCCAGCAAGAACGTCAGTTCTGAAATATCGAGCCGCGCGATTTCATCGCCCTTCACACCGAATTTGCGGTTTAGGATAACCCGTCGTCCCCAGGCATCAGGGGCAGCATCGCGGATGCATCCCGGCATGGTTAGGCCAGGAAGCAAAGGCAATTCGCCTGCCTTCAGGGGCAGTTCCGGGAGATAAAGCGGGATCGCGCTTCCCAGTTCACGAAAGCTCCTGCCATAGTTGAAGCTGACGAGTCCGTCATGGGCATATAGCCGCCCGGCGACAACCGGCGCGGTCTCGCCCGGCAGCCAGACCCAGACATAGGCTTCGTCGTACTTGGGGACCTTAGAACTCATCGACGATCTGCTTGCCGGCCTTGTAGACGTGCTTCGGCAGCAGCGCGATGCGATCGTCCATGCGGCCTGTGAGGGCTGTGATGCCATTGCCGTCGGCATCGAACAGCTTCACACCGACAATGGCAGCAGCTTCGAACATCAGTCCGATTTCGACTTTGGGATCGCCCTTCTCGATGCGCTGCAGGGTGCTGCGTGAAACACCGATTCTCTCGGCTAACTCCTGTGCGGTTAACCGGTGCTGCATCCGGCCAAGCCGGATGGTCTTACCGAAAAGGCCAAGCGCTTCCATCGCGTAGCGCGAATAGGTGCGTTTATACGTTGCCTTCATTCGGGTCTCTGTGACCTATGCATGATCCATATCGCCTTCTTTCGAACTTTATATAGGTAATGTCACAGAGCGACTGCCAAAGTCAAGACTCCGTATCGCAAGCGTTACCCATCCGAACGAGGAAGGCGGATATTGCCGACGGCTCCTGCACAACCGGCCAGCTCTGCGCGTCTCGGGCGAGGCGGAGATCTGGCGCTGGATCGCGGACAGCCTTGAGACGCCTCGCATGAGTCATTCATGGGCGGTCCCTGGTGCGGGGCCGCGGCGCTCGACTGCTGGCCGACATTCTCGGCGGCGGGACCCGCATCCGGCTACACCAGCACTTTTCGACCGCATACGCGCCCAGCTTCTCTCCGAAATCATTGCCAATGAGCGCGAACCTCATGCGATCGCCGAGCTGGCCTGGCGGCGCGGAATCTACGCACGCATCCGTATTCGAGACCGCCCAAGGGAGGCTGACTAGCGTAACGCCCTCCGATCTAAGCGCCTTCCACAAAGCCGCTTTCGCACGCGACGGGCTGCATGTGGCGGTCGTAGGCGACATAGATGCCAAGCCCTGAGAGTAAGGCTCTACCAGCTGTTCGGCGATTTGCCTCAGAAACTGGCGCTTGCCGGCGCGAACCAGTGGTATCGCGAGGGCGAGCACGCCGAGCGCTTTTCCTCCGCCCTCCACTGACCACAGACCCGCACGCAACGAAGCCGCGCTCGATCTTATCGTGGCGTGGCTAGGTGCAATGTTTGCTCTCGCCATCAGGCCGGCTTTCCCGATGGCGTGGTCAACCTGATCTATGCGTCCGAAGGTGATCGCGTGGGCCGTGAACTCTGCACCAATTCCAAAGATCAGCTTTACCGGTTCGAACGAGGTCGGACGGCTGCTGATGCGTCAGTGCTCTGACCAGATCAAGAAGGTCAGCCTTGAAACCGGCGGCAATGCACCTTTCATCATCTTCGATGATGCCGACATTGACGGTGCTGTTGACGGTGCGGTCCAGGCGAAGTTCCGCAATGCCGGCCAGACCTGCGTTTCCGCGAACCGCATTTACGTCCAA